>CANPZT010000012.1 GCA_947589135.1 uncultured Clostridia bacterium
GTTTAATATCTAATAAAACTAAGTCAGTAAGAGATAAAACTTTTTTTATATCATCTGTAAGTGCAACCATACCTGAGGTATCAATACAAGTATGAATATTATGCTTTTTTAATTTTGTAAAAAGTTCTATCAAAAATTTTACTTGTAAAAGAGGTTCTCCTCCAGTAACAGTAACTCCTCCGATTAGGATAGATATAATTTTTATAACGTATAATTTTATCATAAATATCATCTAAAGATTTATATTCACCTGAGTTAATATCCCAAGTATCACGATTGTGGCAATACTTGCATTGTAAATGACAACCTTGCAAAAATAGTACAAATCGAATTCCTGGGCCATCAACAGTTCCAAAAGACTCTATTGAATGAACTTTTGCATAATACTTTAAATCTTTTTCTTCCATTTGTTATCTCCTTTAATTAAACATTAGAAAAGTAATAAGTGATGTTTTTAAATTTATATAAAAAACATCACTATAAATTTTAAATTCTTTCATGAATTGTTCTATTAATTACATCTAATTGTTGTTCTCTAGTTAATTTTGTAAAGTTTACAGCATATCCAGATACTCTAATTGTTAGCTGAGGGTATTTTTCTGGATGTTCCATTGCATCTTCTAATAAACTTCTATCAAATACATTTACATTTATATGATGCCCTGTCTGTGCGAAATATCCATCTAGCATATTTACTAAATTGTCAATTCTTTCATTTTCTGTTTTTCCAAGTGTCCCTGGTGTGATAGAAAATGTATAAGATATTCCATCTTCTGCATTATCAAATGGTAGTTTTGCAATAGAATTCATTACTGCTAAGGCTCCATTAGTATCTCTTCCATGTAGTGGATTTGCTCCTGGTCCAAAAGGTGATCCTGCTTTTCTTCCATCTGGAGTACTTCCTGTTGCTTTACCATATACGACATTTGAAGTAATTGTTAATATTGATAGTGTAGCTGTAGAATTTCTATAAGTTTGATGCTTCTTTAGTTTATGCATAAATGTTTTTACAAGTTCAACTGCAATTTGGTCTACTCTATCATCATCATTTCCAAATTTAGGAAAATCACCTTCCACTTTATAATCTACTGCTAGTCCAGCTTCATTTCTAATTACTTTTACTTTTGCATATTTAATTGCAGATAAAGAATCTGTAACAACTGATAAACCAGCAATTCCACAAGCCATTGTTCTATATATATCTTTGTCATGTAATGCCATTTCAATTGCTTCATAAGAATATTTATCATGCATATAATGGATAGCATTTAATGCCTTTATATAGATTTTTGCTACATAATCCATCATTTGATTAAATTTTTCCATTACTTCATCATAATTTAAATATTCAGAAGTAATAGGTTCATATTTTGGAGTGATTTGTTTTCCAGATATTTCATCTTTACCTCCATTAATTGCATATAATAAAGTTTTTGCAAGATTTGCTCTAGCACCAAAGAATTGCATTTGTTTACCAATTCGCATTGGAGAAACACAACAAGCAATTCCATAATCATCTCCTAATGTAATTCTCATTAAATCATCATTTTCATATTGAATTGATGATGTTTTAATAGATAAACTTGTTGTGAATTTCTTGAAGCCTTCTGGTAATCTAGTTGACCAAAGAACAGTTAAGTTTGGTTCAGGTGCAGGTCCTAAATTTTGTAATGTGTGTAAAACTCTAAAAGAGTTTTTAGTAACTAAAGTTCTACCATCTATTCCCATACCACCAATACTCTCTGTTACCCATACAGGATCTCCACTAAATAATTCATTATATTCTGGAGTTCTTAAGAAACGTACTAATCGTAATTTCATTACGAAATGGTCCATTATTTCTTGAGCTTCTTCTTCTGTAATAATTCCATTTTTTAAATCTCTTTCAAAGTAAATATCTAAGAAGGTAGAAGTTCTACCAAGGCTCATTGCAGCACCATTTTGATCTTTAATAGCTGCTAAATATCCGAAATATAGCCATTGGACAGCCTCTTTTGCATTTGATGCTGGTTTTGAAATATCAAATCCATATTTAGAAGCCATTACTTTTAATTCATTTAGAGCTTTTATTTGTTCACTTATTTCTTCTCTTTCTCTAATTATTTTTTCTGTTAATTCATCAACATCTAATACATCTAAATCTTTTTTCTTCTCTTCAATTAAAATATCAACACCATATAAAGCAACTCTTCTATAATCTCCAATAATTCTTCCACGACCATATCCATCAGGAAGTCCTGTAATTAGATGAGATGATCTTGCAGCTCTTATGTCAGGTGTATAAACATCAAATACACCATCATTGTGAGTTTTTCTATATTTATGAAAGATTTCTTCAACTTTATCATCTACTTTTCTTCCATAGGCTTCACATGATTTTTCAACAATTCTAATTCCACCAAATGGCATTATAGCTCTTTTTAAAGGAGCATCTGTTTGAAGCCCAACAATTTCTTCTAAATTTTTATCAATATATCCTGCTTCATGACTAGATACAGTAGAAACAGTTTCAGTGTCTATATCTAAAACTCCACCTTCTGAATTTTTTTCTTTGTTATATAATTCTAATACTTCGTTCCATAATTTTTTTGTTTTTTCTGTTGTATTTGATAAAAAAGAGCTATCTCCTTCATAAGGAGTATAATTTTTTTGTATAAAGTCTCTCACATTTATTTCTGATTTCCAATCTCCTGTAACAAAATCATTCCATTGTTCAAATTTCATTTCTTACCTCCTATTTTTTTATATTATTAACATTTTTTCGCATATTATAATAGCATAGTAAAAAATTTTTATCAATATTATTATTCTAAAAAGTCTAACAAAAGTTTTATCAAATTTATGAGAATTTCTGAATAGTTCTTACAATTGCAAATATTTTAATATAAATTTAATAATATAAAAAGACAAAATAAAAAATCTCAATAGATTGAGATTTTATATAATTTATAAATCATAATTAGAATCTGCAATTACTTTTGCAACATCATATATCAATTTTTGTTTATCTGGAGAGCAATGTGATAATAATTCAGAAAATTCCTTATTTAGATAATTTGTAGAACTACTAGAAGCACCATTTAAAAGGTATCCTTCAGTAACATCTAATAAAGAACATAGCTGATTTAATCTTCTTAAATTAATATGTGAATTTCCTCTTTCTACTCTACTTAAAAATGCAACAGAAATATCTATCTTTTCTGCTAAATCTTCTTGAGTCATATTTTTAGCAAGTCTTGCTTGTTTTATTCTTTGACCAATTATACTATAATCTATAGCCATTTTTTATCACCTTCCTTATTTTATATTTGTAATATAGCATTTTATAGTTTAAATTTACAGAAACTAAAAAATATATATTTAACTAATAAGTTAAAAGATATATATAAAGAAATCAATGCATAAAATTAGAATATATAACAAATTATATAATGAAAATATATTATTCATATTAAATGATATAGTTAAATTAAAAAAATAAATTATATAAAGCACTGTAAAAAGTAAAGAAAAATGAAGAAAAAGGCAGAAAACGAAAGAAATATATACATAATTAATCTGAAAAATGGAAAAAATTAGATATAAAAATGAGAAATTTAAACAAAATAGGTATACATAATTTGAAAATAGATAAAATATATAGTATAATAGGGGATAGTCGCATAAAAAACAGTAAGGAGAGTGAATATATATTTTAGGTAAAAGAATAAAATTTTACACGAAAGAAATTCTAAAGTATTTTAATCTTGTTCTAATAGCTATTGGTTTAATAACAGCGATTATACTAATAAAATATAAACCAATTTATAAAATAAGTATTTCAGGAAAAGAATTAGGATATGTAAATACTAAAGAAGCATTAGAAGAAAGCATAAAAAATAATATTTTAGAAAATCAAGAAAAAAATATTGACTCTATTGAAATTCAACAAGAGCCTAAGTATGAATTAACACTAGTTAATAGAGATATTAATACAAATGAGCAACAAGTTGCAGAAAAGCTAAAAGAAGAAATTATAGTAACTTATAAATATTATGAAATTGCCCTAGGAGAAGATGTTATTGAAAAAGTAAATACAATAGAAGAAGCAGAAGAACTATGTAACATTATTAAAAGTAAAGATTCAGAAATACAAGAGTCAAACAAAGAAAATAGTAATGTAGACTTAAACATTTGCGAAAAATACACACAAAATTCTGAAGAATTAGTAAATATAGATATAGCAAAACAAGAAATTGAATTAAAAGCACAAGAAATTATAGAAAAGCAAAAAGAAAGCGAAGCTGAACAAGAAAAAATTAATCTAATGCCAGAGATAAATGGAATAAAAATTGCTACACAACCAATATCAGGTATAATTACATCAAGATATGGAGTAAGTAGTTCAATAAGAAGTTCAAATCATACAGGATTAGATATTGCAGCAGAAGCAGGGACACCAATTAAAGTTGTAGCAGATGGAATAATTACAAGTGCTACTTATAGTGGATCATATGGAAATCTAGTAAAAGTAGATCATGGAAATAATGTAGAAACATGGTATGCACATACAAGCAAAATGTATGTAACTGTGGGACAACAAGTTAAAGCAGGAGATATAATTGCAGCAGTAGGATCAACAGGAAACTCAACAGGTGCACACTTACATTTAGAAATAAGAATAAACGGAAATCATGTTAATCCACAAAATTATTTATATAAATGAGACAATGGGGACAGTCTTCAATTGTCTCACTTTTTTTGCTTATAGCTATTTAATATTCAATTGTAAGTTATAAAATTATCTAATTATTCGGCTACGCTACATTATAAACAAATTATAAAATTAACAAATAGGCCCCTCTCAAAACGAGTTTGAGATTCTCCCATTTGTTAATTAAATAATTTGTAATATAATTTCACTAGCATTCATAATTAGAGAATTTTATAACTTACAATTGAATAAAAAAATTATATAAATGTAACAAAAAAGGACAACTCCTTTGGCACATTATTTTTGATATTTTAAAATTCTTGACAAAATTTTCTAATAATATATAATAGATTTGGTTAAACTAAAGAAAAGTCACAAAAGATTATTTTGTGATAATAGGCTATTAAAAATATATAATAGACTATAAAAGGAGGTACAATTATGGCTGAAAATGTAAGTCAAGAAGAAGAACAAAAAGTTAAGCAAATGATTGACGATTTAGTAGAAAGAGCAAAAATTGCATCACAAGAGTATCTTAAGTTAGATCAAGAAACAGTAAATAATGTTATAAAAGCAATGTCAATGGCCGGATTAGAACATCATATGGAGCTTGCAAAAATGGCAGTAGAAGAAACAAAAAGAGGAATTTATGAAGATAAAATAACAAAGAATATGTTTGCAACAGAATATGTTTATCATAGTATTAAATATGAAAAAACAGTAGGTGTAGTAAATGAAAATGATGAAGAGGATTACATTGAAATAGCAGAACCAGTAGGAATTATTGCAGGAGTAACACCTGTTACAAATCCTACTTCAACGACAATGTTTAAATCAATTATAGCTGCAAAAACAAGAAATGTTATTATATTTGGATTTCACCCATCTGCACAAAAATGTAGTAGTGAAGCTGCAAGAATTGTGAGAGATGCAGCAGTAGAAGCAGGAGCTCCAAAAGATTGTGTATTATGGATTGAAGAACCAAGTATTTTAGCAACTAGATTATTAATGAATCATCCAGATGTAAATTTAATTTTGGCAACAGGTGGAACAGGAATGGTAAAAGCGGCATATTCATGTGGAAAACCAGCTCTTGGAGTAGGACCAGGAAATGTTCCATGTTATATTGATAAAACAGCAAAATTAGAAACATCAGTAAATGATATAGTTTTATCTAAAGCATTTGATAATGGAATGATTTGTGCATCTGAACAAGCAGTTTTAGTTGATAGAGATATTTATGAAAAATTTGAAGAATTAATGAAAAATGCAGGATGCTATTTTGTAAATCCTGAAGAAAAGGAAAAGTTACAAAATAGTATGTTTGAATATTCAGAAGAATATGGATATAAACTAAAATCACATGTACCAGGTCAATCTCCATATACAATTGCACAAGAAGCGGGATTTGAAATTCCAGAAGATACAAAAGTACTAGTAGTATATGAAGAAGGAATAGGAAGAGATTATCCATTCTCTAAAGAAAAACTAAGTCCAGTTTTAACTTATTATATAGTAGAAAATGAAGAAGAAGGAATTGATAAAGCAGAAAGATTATTAGAATTTGGTGGACTTGGACATTCAGCAGTTATACACAGTGAAAATCAAGAAACAATTTTAAAATTTTCAGAAACAATGAAAGCAGGAAGAATTATTGTAAATTCTCCATCAACTCATGGAGCAATAGGTGATATATATAATACAAATATGCCATCACTAACACTTGGATGTGGTTCGTTTGGTGGTAATTCAACAACAGCTAATGTATCATCAGTAAATTTAATTAATATAAAAAGAGTTGCGAAAAGGAGAGTTAATATGCAATGGTTTAAAATTCCACAAAAAATATATTTTGAAGCTGGTTCAATAGCTTATTTAGAAAAAATGCCAAATATAGAAAGAGCATTTATTGTAACAGATGAAGGTATGGTAAAATTAGGATATGTTGATAAAGTTCTATATCACCTAAGAAATAGAAGACAATATGTACATTCAGAAATATTTAGTGATGTAGAATCAGATCCATCATTTGATACTATTAAAAAAGGTGTAAAAGTGATGGAAAACTTTAAGCCTGATGTAATTATTGCAATAGGTGGAGGAAGTGCAATGGATGCAGCAAAAGGAATGTGGTTATTCTATGAGCATCCAGATGCAGATGTAGAAGGTCTAAAACTTAAATTTATGGACATTAGAAAACGTACTTATAAATTCCCAGAGCTTGGAACAAAATGTAAGATGGTTGCAATACCAACTACTTCAGGAACAGGTTCAGAGGTAACTTCATTCTCAGTTATTACAGACAAAGAGAAAAATAAAAAATATCCATTAGCAGATTATGAATTAACACCTGATGTAGCAATTATTGACCCAGATTTAGTAATGAGTCTTCCAAAATCTATTACAGCAGATACAGGTATGGATGTATTAACACACGCCATTGAGGCATATGTATCAAATATGGCATCTGATTATACAGATGGTTTAGCAGAAAAAGCTGTAGAAATTGTTATGAAATATTTAGAACAAGCATATAATGATGGAACAAATAAATTAGCAAGAGAAAAGATGCACAATGCAAGTACAATAGCAGGTATGGCATTTACAAATGCATTTTTAGGAGTTAACCATTCTCTAGCACATAAATTAGGAGCAGAATTCCATTTACCACATGGAAGATTAAATGCAATATTATTACCATATGTAATAAAATATAATAGCTCAAAGCCAACAAAATTTGTATCTTTTCCAAAATATGAATATTTTATTGCAGATAAAAAATATTACGAATTAGCCAAAAAAGTTGGATTAAAAGCAGATACAGTTGAAGAAGGAATTAATAGTTTAATACAAAGAGTTCAAGAATTAAATGAACACTTAAATATACCAAAATCTTTTAAAGAAGTAGGTATCGATGAACAAGAATTCTTGTCAAAAGTAGATATGTTAGCAGATAGAGCTTTTGAAGATCAATGTACTACTGCAAATCCAAGAGTACCATTAGTAGAAGAATTAAAACAAATTTTATTAGATAGTTACTACGGAAATGAAATAAAATAATTGAAAAGTCAAAAGATATATGCTATAATAAAGTTGTAATGTAAATTGCAACAAAAGCCTAGTAGATATTATATTAGGTAGAAAGGACAATATGGAGACGATAGAAAGAAAGGCAAAAGAAATTGCCGAATCAATGCATCGGAGGGGATTAAAACCATGGTATGCCACAGAAGAAGTAAAACACCATGGTGATATTGCTCCGATGGACAGAGAAGCAATAGTTAAGTTAGTCGAAGAAGAGCTAAAAAAGCTTGAAGACAACTAGTTAAAGTGCCACTGAATTTCAGTGGCACTTTAACTATCTAATATATTAATTTTCTTATATGATTAATATATCAAACAATAAAAAATTGACATTATGTTAATAATATGATATTATAAAGACATACAATTTGTTAATATTCAAAAATATCAAACTTAAGAAAGGTGATATAATGAATTTAAAAGATATAATAAAAAAAGTATTAGGAACTAGAAAAATAAATCCTATAAAGAAAGGGATAGAAGAAGTACAAAAAAGTATAGATAAAGCAGATGATGATGAAGTAATTGATACTGGAGCAAAAATAGCATATCAATCTTTTGAAAACTCAACAAAAAATATGACTCCAGATGAAAAGGGTGAATTTGCACAAGAATTTGCTAATTCACTTGTAAACAAAGAAAAAATACCACAAGATGTAGCAGTACAATTTATTAATTCAATGATAAAAGAAGAAGAAGTAGCAAATGAATATGTAATAGAAGTTGCAAAAGATTTACCAGACAAAAAAATAGTTGCACTTGTAGGAACAGAAGAAATACCAATAGAAGATAGAAAAGAATTGATAGAAGCAGTGACTGATGATGAAATAAGAAGAGAGCAAATGGAGAAAATAAATAAAGAAGAAAGAAAAAGAGAAGAAAAATGCAGGAAAAAAGAGATTGAAAAATTAAGAAAAATTTATAATAATATATATAGTGAAAATATAGGAGATTCAGAACTAGCAGAAAAAGTAGAAGATATTATAAATAAATCTGAATATTTATCTGAAGAAGATATACAAGACTTTAAAACGAAAATCGTAGCAAGAAAGATTGCATATAATGTAAGTAAATTTGGAAATAGTAATCTTGCATATTTATCAAAAATTTTATCAGTAAAAGATATGAAAGAAGTTGGAATTGTAGATTTAGCAAAAAAAGAATATGAATCATTAAAAGAAAAAAGAAGGACATTTAGTGAAGAATATATTACAGAAATGATGGAAAAACATTTACAAAAAGGAAAAAAATCTGATAATCAAGAAAACAAACTACATAGTACTACTTATACACATGAAGATGATAATGAAAAATAAAAGTTAATCCCATTATAAGAGTAAGCTTATAATGGGATTTTATAAAATTATAAAATTTCTTATATATAGAACTTATATATTAAAACTCACAATTTTTAGGAGTTCTAGGAAAAGGAATTACATCTCTAATATTTTGCATACCAGTTAAATACATAATAGCTCTTTCAAATCCAAGACCAAATCCTGCATGATTACAACTACCATATTTTCTTAAGTCTAAATACCACTCATATTCACTAATTGGCATATTTAATTCCTTCATACGATTTAACAATTTTTCATAATTTTCTTCTCTTTGGCTACCACCAATAATTTCTCCTATTCCAGGAACTAATAAGTCAGCTGCAGCAACAGTTTTTCCATCTGAGTTTTGTTTCATATAAAAAGCTTTAATATCTTTTGGATAATCAGTAACAAATACAGGTTTTTGAAAAATCTTTTCACATAAATATCTTTCATGCTCTGTTTGTAAATCAACACCCCAAGAAACTTGATATTCAAATTCATTGTTATGTTTTTCTAGTTCTTTAATAGCATCTGTATAAGTAATTCTTGCAAAGTTAGATGAAATTACATTATTTAATCTTTCTAATAAGCCATTATCTATAAATTGATTGAAAAATTTCATTTCTTCAGGACAATTATCTAAAACATATTGAAAAATATATTTAATCATATCTTCAGCTAAATCCATGTCATCATTTAAATCTGCGAAACAAATTTCAGGTTCTACCATCCAAAATTCTGCAGCATGTTTTACTGTGTTAGAATTTTCTGCACGGAAAGTTGGACCAAAAGTATAAACATTACAAAAAGCTTCAGCAAAAGTTTCAGCATTTAATTGACCACTAACTGTTAAATGTGCAGGTTTTCCAAAAAAATCTTTTGAAAAGTCTATTGTATTATCATCAGTTTTTGGAATATTGCATAAATCAAATGAATTTACATTAAACATTTCTCCAGCGCCTTCTGCATCACTTCCTGTAATTAAAGGTGTATTAACATATACAAATCCCCTTTCTTGGAAAAATTTGTGGATAGCATATGCTAAAACACTTCTTACACGGAAAACACTATTAAAAGTATTAGCTCTTGGTCTAAGATGTGCAATAGTTCTTAAATATTCAAAAGAATGCTTTTTCTTTTGAAGAGGGTATGAACTATCAGCTAAATTTTCTATTTCAACAGAATCAGCTTGTATTTCAAATGGTTGTTTTGCATTTTCAGTTTCAACTAATGTACCACTTACTTTGATAGAAGAGCTAATTGTTAGTTTAGATATTTCTTCAAAATTTTCTAATTTATCTGTATATACAATTTGAATATTTTTAAAAAATGTTCCGTCATTTAATTCTATAAATCCGAAAGCCTTTGATGCTCTTACAGTTTTAACCCACCCTTCAATAGTAATGTTTTTATTTTTGTATTGTTCTGTATTTTTATATAAATTGTTAATAGTTAAATCTTTCATTTTTTACCTCCGTAAATTATTATATTGAAATTATATATTTATGTATTAAAAAAATCAATATTATTATAGTAATTAATTAGAAATTAGCTATATTGTTGAAAAAAATAAATATATATAATATGTCAAAATAAACTTTAAAAATTCACTTTTTTTATTTAGATAACATAATATATATCAAAATAAAAAAAGTGAAAGGTGGTAAACCAAATGTCAGAGTACATAATAAAAGGAGGTAAAAAAATATCAGGTGAAATATGCATATCTGGCTCAAAGAATGCAGCGTTACCAATTATTGCAGCAAGTATATTAAATTCTGGAAAAACTACACTATATAATGTTCCAGATATTCATGATACACAAATGATGTATGAAATATTAAAAAGATTAGGTGCTAGTGTAACTAAAAAGAAAAATAAGGTTATTATTGATAGTAGTAGAATTAATTGTTATGAAATTCCGGAAGATTTAATGAGACAAATGCGTTCATCTGTAATTTTCGTAGGGAGTTTATTAGGTAAATATAAAAAAGCTACGTTTTCTTATCCAGGAGGTTGTGATATTGGAACAAGGCCAATAGACTTACATTTAAAGGTTTTTGAAAAATTAGGAATAAATATTGGAAAAAACTATGGAAATATTAGTTGTAGTTGTGATAAAATAATAGGAGAAAAAATAGATCTTGATTTTCCAAGTGTAGGAGCAACGGAAAATGCAATATTAGCAAGCTGTTTAGCGGAAGGAACAACAATAATAACAAATGCAGCAAGAGAACCAGAAATTATTGATTTACAGAATTTCTTAAATAAAATGGGAGCAAAAATTAAAGGAGCGGGTTCCAATCAAATAGAAATAAAAGGAGTAAAAACTTTAAAAGACGTAGGTTATAATGTAATGCCAGATAGAATAGAAACAGGAACATTTCTATGTTTAGCTGCAATGACAAACGGAAAAATCACATTAAAAAATGCAAATAGTAATCATATTACACCAGTTATAGATAAGTTAGAAGAAGCTGGATGTAAAATTATTATACAAAAAAATGAAATTGAAATAGATGCACCAAAAAAATTAAAAGCAGTTAATATAAAGACAATGCCATACCCAGGTTTTCCAACAGATATGCAATCTATAGTTGCAACAGCAATGACAATAGCAAAAGGCACATCTATTATTGTTGAAAATATATTTGAAAATAGATATAAATATACACAAGAATTAATAAGAATGGGAGCAAAAATTAATGTAGAAGGAAAAACAGCAGTAATAAAAGGAGTAAGAAAACTATATGGAGCAAATGTAAAAGCAACAGATTTAAGAGGAGGAGCATCTTTGGTGTTAGCAGCTGCTTGTGCTAAAGGAACAACGAAAATAGAAAATATAGAATATATTTTAAGAGGATATGAAAAGTTTGATTACAAATTACAACAATTAGGAGTAAACATTATAGTAAAATAATAAAAAGGGTGTAATAGATGATCTTTTACACCCTAACTATAAAAGGAGGAGTCTAATTGGCTAAAAAAATACAAGGAAAAAATACTGATTTTTATTATATGCAAAATGGACAAGAATTAGATCAAAAAGTATTGCTAAAGAATGAAGAAAAAAAGAAAAAAGAACGAGAAAAAAGAATTCAAGACAAGAAAAAAGAGAGTAATTTTGACATAGAAGATGAGACAGTTATACAAATGACAAATAAAAATAATCTAAAAAAAGAAGCAATGCAAAGAAAAAAAATACTAAAAGAAGAAAGAAAAAAGGAAAAAAGAAGGAAAAGAATAAAAAGAATACTGGAAATAATTTTACTAGCAGGAATAGTCATAGGTGGTACAAGCTTTGCAATGACATCACCTATATTCAATACAAAAGAGATAAAAGTTTTAAATAATCAAATTGTTAGTAGTGAAGAGATTATAAGTTTATCAGGATTAAAAATAGATGAAAATATTTTTAAATTTAGTAAGAAAAATGTAAAGAAAATGCATATATTGAAGATATAAAAATTCGTAGAAAGATACCAAATACAATACAAATTGAAATAACAGAAAGGGAAGCTAAATATAGTGTTGACTTTATGGGAAAATATGCTTATATTAATACACAAGGATATATATTAGAAATTTCTGAAGATAGTAAAGGCCTTCCTATTATTCAAGGTATACAAACAAAAGAAGAAGAAATTACTCCAAATAGGAGATTAAATACAGAAGATTTAAATTCATTAGAAGATATAATAAAAATAATGAATGTTGCAAAAGAAAATAATTTAGATAATAAAATAACAAGCATTGACATTAGTAATAAAAATTCTTATAGTATATATATAGAAGAAGAAAAAAAGAAAATTCATTTAGGAGATACAACTAATTTAAGTAATAAAATGTTATATGCAATAGCTATTATAGAACAAGAAAAGGGAAAAGAGGGAGACATTTATGTGCATGGAGATTTAAACAATAAGTTTAAACCATATTTTAGAGAAAAAGTATAAAATAAATATATATAATTATGAGATAGGAGATTTGACAATGAACAAAAAAATTATAAGCATTGTTTTAGGAATTATGTGTTTTACACTAACACTAGGAATATGTATACAAGTTAGAACAGTTAAAAATTCAAATTCAACAGTAAGTCAAAATTATGAAGAAAACAATTTAAGAGCTGAAGTATTAAAATATAAAGAAAAATATGAAAACAAATATAGAGAATTAGAAAAAGCACAAGAACAATTAGAGCAAGAAAGACAAAATTCAACACAAAATAATGAATCACTAGAAAAGAAAGAAGAAGAGATTAAGCAAGGAAATAAAATGATTGGTTTAAGCGAGGTAACAGGGCCAGGTGTGATAGTTACACTTAGTGATAGCAAACAAGAAGCTAGTAGTGTATTAAATCCAAGTTCATTATTAGTTCATGATGCAGATGTATTAAGTGTAATAAATGAACTTAAAAATGCAGGAGCAGAAGCAATATCAATTAATGGACAAAGATTAGTTCCAACAAGTAGCATTTCATGTGGAGGAAATATAATTGATATTAATGGAGAAAAAGTAGGAGCACCATTTGAAATAAAAGCAATAGGGTTACCAGAACAATTATCTGCTTTATCTAGACAAGGTGGATATTTAGAAATATTAAAAAATGCCAGTATAGGAGCTGAATTAAAAAAGTCTAATAATATTACAATACCAAAATATACTGGAATAATATCATATCAATATGCACAAACAGTAGAATAGGAGGATAGCATGAAAAAGAAAATGAAAAAAGGCAAAATTACAATGATAGTCACAATTGGAATAGTGTGTTTTATATTAGCATTGGTTATGTCTATGCAGTTTAAAATTGTAAATGAAACAGATATAACTTCAATAGAAAATATGAGAGAATCTGAGTTAAGAGCAGAACTTGCAAATTGGAAATCTAAATATGAAGAAACAAACCAACAATATGAAGAAGTAACGGCAAAAATAGAAGAATATAAAAATAATAAGCAATCTAATGATGAAACGGAAAAATTAGTAAATGAAGAGTTAGAACAGGTAAATCAATTATTAGGAAAAACTGATGTACAAGGAGAAGGTATAGAAATTACTTTAAGAGAAACAGATAATGAAGAAATTAGTAGAATAACTTCAGATGATTTAGTATTAATTATAAATACATTAAAAGGTGCAGGAGCAGAAGCAATATCAATTAATGATGAGAGAATAATTAATATGTCAGACATAGTAGATATAAATGGAAGCTTTATCAAAGTAAATGGACAAAGAATTTTAGCTCCATATATTTTAAAGGCAATAGGAAATCAGTCTTATATGGAAAGTGCATTAATTGGAAATGGTGGACCAATTGATGAAATGAAAAAGATAGGACAAGATGTTAGTGTGCAAAAAGTAAATAAACTAAAAATAGAAAAATATAATAAAGATATTAAAATGAAATATATTCAATAATTAGTATATGAAGCTATCAAAAAATAATAAAAACAAGGAGGAATAAAAATGATTTTTATAGCCATATTGATAGGATGTATTGTAGGAGTATTAGTAGGTGTTAATGCACCTATGATTTCATACACATATTCAAGCTATTTAGCAATAGCAATTATAGCTGCACTTGATTCTGTTTTTGGAGGAATTACATCAGTAATAAATAAAAATTTTGATTTAAAAATATTTGTAACAGGATTTTTCGGAAATGCGATACTTGCTATACTATTAACTATATTGGGACAGAAATTAAATGTAGATATTTATTTAGCTGCAATTGTTGTATTTGTAGGAAGAATGTTTGTAAATTTTGCAATTATTAGAAGATACTATGTGGATAAATGGTCAAACATGGTAAAAAAACATGAAAAAAAAGTATCTAAAATTGAAGAGTAGAATAATAAATGAAATTGAATAAATGAACATAAAAGGCAGGAGTTTCTCCTGCCTAAATTAGTACAAAAATAGAAAAAATATTACAATAAGATTACAAAAATATTACAAAAATATAACAAATTCTATTGACATTTGTTTTAAAATGTAATATATATACATTTAGAAAATTAATAATAAAAATGGAGGAATTAACTTGGCAATAGGAGATATCATAGTAGGTATTGACATAGGAACAAGTAAAGTATGCACAGTTGTAGGAGAAGTAAACAATTTTGGTCAAATAGAAATTTTATGCAATACCTCATATAAATGTAGTGGACTAAAGAAGGGTAAAATAATAAATGAAGACGAAATAGCATTAAGTTTGGCAAAAACCATTAAAGATGCAGAAGACGAAACAAACCTAAAAATCAATTCAGCATATGTAACAATACAAGGTAAGCATGTAACCATTGTACAAAATAGTATCACTAAAGAAGTAAAAGACAAGTACTCTGGAATCTCAATTAAAGATGTGCAAAATGCAATAATACAAGTAAAAGATATAGAAATTCCAGATGACAAAACATTAATTGATATCGTACCTGATAAAATAACATTAGAAAATGGAACAATTGTAACAGATCCAGTAGGAAGTTTAAGCTCACATTTTACAATAAGTGCACAAGTTATATTAGCAGAAAAAGAATATGTAAGAAAATTAAATAGTATTTTTAAAAAGGCAGGGTTAGAAATAGATGGAATTGTGCCAATTACATTAGCAGAAAGAAACTTAGTATTAGATAAAAATGAGTTACATGATAATGTAATGTTATTAGATATAGGTGCAGGTAACACTGATATAGGAGTATTTGAAGGTTCAACATTTATTTACACAAATTCAATTCCAGTAGGAGGAGACAACATAACAAACGACATAGCACTTGTGCTAAATATATCAGAAGAAGAAGCAGATAAATTAAAAAGACAATATGGACTAGCACTAAAATCTTTTATAGATAATAATAATGACATAATTCTAAATACTTCAAAGGACGAAAACAAAAATAGAATTATTAAAAGCTCTGAACTAATTGAAATTATAGAAGCAAGAATTGAAGAAATATTTTCAATTGTAAATAAAGATATAATGAATCAAGGAGTAAAGCAAAAAATAAACAATGTTATTTTAACAGGTCAAGGAATAGTAAATATCAACAAAAGTGATGTAGCCGGAAAAATTAATCTAAACATACCAGTGAAGATATCAACGGGAAGATTAATAAGTACAGTAAAGCCAGCATATAGGACTAGCTATGCATTAGTTAGGTATATAGCAGCAAGACCTTTTGCAAAAACAGTATCAAGTGATATAGATACACAAAATAATGAAAGTGTTTTTAAAACCATATTAGAAAGAGTAAAAGAATTTTTTTATTCATAAAAAGTTATTAAATTTAAAAATATATATATTAAATAAGGGAGGAAAACTAAATGATGGAATATAATGACGATAATAATATTTCAATGATGGATGGAACAGCTACTATAAAAGTCATAGGTGTAGGAGGAGCAGGAAATAATGCTGTTAATAGAATGATAGATTCAGGAATAAGAGGAGTTGATTTTATTGCAGTTAATACAGATAGACAAGCTCTTCAGACTTCAAAAGCTAATACAAAAATACAAATTGGAGAAAAAATTACAAGAGGATTAGGAGCAGGAGCAAATCCTGATATTGGAGCACAATCAGCAGAAGAAAGTAAAGCAGAAGTAGCAGAAGTATTAAGAGGAGCAGATATGGTATTTGTTACAGCTGGAATGGGTGGAGGAACAGGTACAGGAGCTGCCCCAATTGTAGCACAAGCTGCTAAAGAAATGGGAATTTTAACAATAGGAGTTGTTACAAAACCATTTACATTTGAAGGAAAGAAAAGACTTTCACAAGCAGAGCGTGGAATTGAGAGTTTAAAAGGAAAAGTAGATACATTAGTTGTAATACCAAATGATAAGTTACTACAAATTATTGATAGAAAAACATCTATTATAGAAGCATTTAAATTAGCAGACGATATATTAAGATAAGGTGTACAAGGTATTTCAGATTTAATTGCAATACCAGGACTTGTTAACTTAGATTTTGCAGATGTAAAAACAATAATGTTAAACCAAGGAATGGCACATATGGGTGTTGGAAAAGCTTCTGGAGAAAATAGAGCAGAAGATGCTGCAAAAGAAGCAATTCAAAGTCCATTACTAGAAACTTCAATAGAAGGAGCAAAAGGTGTTATTATTAACATTACTGGTGGAGAAGACTTAGGACTACATGAAGTAAATACAGCAGCAGAACTTGTTCAACGCAGTGTTGATCCTGAAGCAAATATTATATTTGGTACAGTTACTGATCCAAATATGATAGATGAAATTCAAATTACAGTAATAGCAACTGGATTTGAAAAAAATGAACCAATATCAAGTATTGGAGTAGATAATATTGTTTCAAAAACATGGGAAAAGAAAATTAATTCAATACCATCAAATACAGATTCAAGTTCATCTCAAAATGATTTAGATATTCCTTCATTTTTAAGAAAAAATAAAAATAAGAATATGTAATTAGAAAAAAAGTTGATATAGAAAATATATCAGCTTTTTTTGTTTTTTATTATCGATTTTTTCTTTTTTTCAACAATAAGAAAAGACAATATTTTTAAATAAAACATAGTACAATATCATTACAGGTGATGGTATGACAATTTACATAGATGTAGTACTAATTGAAAATTTACTAATGAATTATATTATTTTATATGCAGTAGGAATAATTTTAAAAAAGCAAATAAAACATATAAGATTAATTATATCCAGTTTTATAGGTGCTATATATTCAATTGTTGCTTATATTTCAATATTACAAATTTATTCAAGTATATTTTTAAAAATTATATTATCAATTGTAATAGTTTATATATCATATAATCCACAAAACATTAAACAATTGTGGAAAGAACTGCTTATTTTTTATATGACTTCATTTGTATTTGGAGGAGCAGCATTTGCATTAATTTATATTGTAAAACCACAAGAAATTTTTATGAGAAATGGTTTGTTTTTGGGCAGTTATCCACTAAAAACTATACTATTAGGAGCAATTATTGCATTTATTATTATTATTACATCTTTCAAAATAGTAAAATCTAAAATATCAAAAAAAGATATGTTTTGTACATTAAAAGTAAAAATTAATGGAAATGAAATTGAAACAAAAGCAATGATAGATACTGGAAATCTATTAAAAGAGCCAATTACAAATACACCAGTTGTTGTTTTAGAACATACACTTCTATATGATTGCATACCAAAAGAAATTTTAAACAATTTAGAAAATATATTAGGAGGTGATTTTGAAAGTATACCAGAAGAAATAAAAAGTGAATACATGTCAAAATTGAAAGTAATACCATTTTCTTCTTTAGGAAAACAAAATGGTATGTTAGTAGGAATTAAGCCAGAATATATAGTAATTGAAAACGAAGAAAATAAAAAAGAAATTAATAATGTGATTATAGGAATTTATAATAAATCATTAACAAAAAGAGGAGAATATAGAGGATTAATAGGGATAGAAATATTATAAAATAAAAAGAAAGGAGAGATAATTCAATGATATAAATTTTAGAAAATTGAATTATATATGGAAATATGAAAATAGTGGATTTATTAAAAAATAGTATTAATACTATTTGTGCAAAATATTTAAATGATAAGAATGAAATAGAATATCTTCCTATTTTTTATATTGCAGGAAGTCAAACTTTGCCAGCACCATTATCACCAGAAGAAGAAACAGAATTAATTGAGCAATTAGGAAAAGAAGACAATCTAGAAATTAGACAAAAATTAGTAGAAAGAAATTTAAGATTAGTTGTATACATTGCAAAAAAATTTGAGAATACTGGAATAGGAATAGAAGATTTAATTTCGATAGGAACAATAGGACTGATGAAAGGAGTTAATACTTTTAATTCAAATAAAAACATAAAACTAGCAACATATGCATCAAGATGTATTGAAAATGAAATTTTAATGTTTTTAAGAAAAAATAATAAGACAAAAGGAGAAGTATCAATTGATGAACCACTTAATAAAGATGGAGATGGTAATGAATTATTACTATCAGATATATTAGGAACAGAAGCAGATATTACTTCTAGAAATCTGGAAGACGAAGTAGATAAAACTTTATTGAGAGCATCTATTGAAAAGTTAAATAATAGAGAAAAAGATATTATGGAAATGAGATTTGGATTTAAAACTGGAAAAGAAAAAACACAAAAAGAAGTTGCTGATGAATTGCGGTATTTCTCAGAGTTACATATCAAGATTAGAGAAAAAAATCATCGGAAAGATGAAAAAAGATATTTCAAGTAAAATAGGATAAAATATATAATACTTGCTTAAAGAGAATAATATTTTTATATTTTTTTGTTATTCTCTTTGAGCTATTTGTTTATTAAATAAGCATAAAAGAGCCAAATTTGGAAATACTTAAAATATAAGTAAATTCAAAGGAGGTTTTTCTTTTGTTAAACAACAAAGTTGAGATATGTGGAGTAAACACATCTAAATTACCATTATTAAGTAAAGAAGAAAAAGAAGAACTATTTGTAAAAATAAAAGCAGGAGATGAACAAGCAAGAGAAACATTTATTAATGGAAATCTAAGATTAGTATTAAGTGTTATACAAAGATTTTATGGAAGAGGAGAAAGTGCAGATGACCTATTTCAAGTAGGGTGTGTAGGATTAATAAAAGCAATTGATAATTTCGATTTAACTCAAAATGTACAATTCAGCACATATGCTGTTCCAATGATTATAGGTGAAGTAAAGAGATATTTAAGAGATAATAATAGTATTAGAGTTAGTAGATCTGTAAGAGACCTAGCATATAAAGCAATACAATTTAAAGAAAGATATACAAAAGAACATGGAAAAGAACCACATATAGAAGAAATAGCAAAGGAATTAGGAGTAAAGAAAGAAGATATTGCCTTCAGTTTTAATGCAATACAAGATCCAGTTTCATTGCAAGAACCAGCTTATAATGATGGAACACAAAGTATTAATATAATGGAACAAGTTAAAGATACTAAAAATACAGATGAATTATGGGCAGAAAATATGACCATTATGGGAGCAATGCAAAAATTAAATGAAAAAGAAAGAATGATTATAAACAAAAGATTTTTTGATGGAAGAACCCAAATGGAAGTAGCAGAAGAAATAGGAATATCACAGGCACAAGTTTCTAGGTTAGAAAAGAGTGCAATTCAACATATAAAAAGATTTTATAAATGATAATATTGTTTGTAATATAATGGTACTTTTTTAGCATAAAATAAATATATATAATTAGAAGAAATAAGGTTGAAAAAATTAAATCTTTTACAACCAAATTTATGCATTGGAAGGAATGATAATAAAATGGGAGATAAGGGATTAGATTTTAAACATAAAGAAGTAGTAAATATTACAAATGGAAAACGATTGGGGTATGTACAAGATGTATGTGCTGATTTAGAAACAGGTACTATTACCCATATTATTGTTCCAGGTAGTAATAAAATATTAAGTTTATTTTCTTCTAATAATGATATTGTAATACCATGGAAAAATATAAAATGTATTGGAGATGATTTAATTTTAGTAGAAATATAGAATATTTTATATTTCTATTCTTATAAACTTAAAAGCTTTATAATTATATTTTTTATAACTTTGTGTGTCGTAACTTCCATAATAAAAAGAATTAGTATGAAAGTTACTCCAATCGCACTCACTTTGTTCGTTTGATCGCTTACGCAGTTATTCAAAATATAATTATAAAGCGTTTTTATATTTAATAAAGAAATTTAGAGAAGTGAAAAGTTAAATGCAATTCTGTAAAGTAAATGCAATTTGTATAAAATAAAGAAATTTTAAAAAAATAAGAAAAAAGTATTGACATAATCAGTTTAAAATGATATTATAAAAAAGCATTAGGAAATACCAAAAACAATAAAATAATATAAAAGGTATAAAATTCCATTAAAAAAATAAGAAAAATATATTGACATTAAACTAAAAAAATGGTATTATAAAAAGTACCTTGTAACCGACGAGAAAATAAAAAGAAACTTAAGAATTAGTAATAAAATTGCATATTATGAATACAATAAAAAAGTGATTACTAGTTTTTTATTTTGCCCTAAAATAAAGAGCAAAAATAAAAATTCTTAAAAATATAAAAACTTGTCGAAAAAGTATTGACAAAGATAAAAAGGTATAGTATAATGCAAAGCGTTCCGCATAAAAAGGAACGAAAAGTACATTGAAAAGTAAACAATAAAATCCTTTAGAGAATAAACCGAAGCGGTGCTAGAGAGTAT
>CANPZT010000013.1 GCA_947589135.1 uncultured Clostridia bacterium
CGATATGTACCTCCACTTCGGACTTTCACCGATTAGCTAAACGACATGCCTGTCGTACCAATAAAATAACCTTGAAAAAATCTAATTTCAAGGTTATTATTTTTATAAATTAAAATTATTATTCTAATTTAATATTTTATTTTTTTATATTAAAATACTATTTAGCTTCATCTACTTTTTTATAACGAGCTTCAAATACCTTATCTTTATCTTGCCATGTAGTATTTAGAGTAGTATTATGAGTTTTTAATTCACCATTTCCTGCATTATACCAACCAATAAACTCGTATCCCTTTCTTGGTGCTGGAGCTTCTCTTGTAAATTTCCAATCTGCTGTTATTACAGAATCATAACCACCAGCTTTGCCATTTTCAAATCCAACACATTCATCTGTATTTGCAGTATATCCTACAAACCATACAACACGGTATCTATCTCCTCCTTGTTCTTTTAGCTTCTTATTAAGAAAATCTATACCTTTTTTATCTAAGTTATTATAACTAAGTCTAAGCTCTCTTACTTTTGTAAGGATTTCTTCATCACTCATACTTTTATATTTTTGATTTTCATTATTCTTAAGAGCTTCTGCAAGTGCTGGTTGATATATGTTATGAGACCATGTATTAGTCCAATTTGGTGCATGCTCTCCACATTCAGTACAAACTGCAGTTTCATAATTATCTGTCGACCATGTGTGTCCTTTACCAATTGTTTCTCTATTTACTATATCAATTGCTTGACAATTTCTACATGTTTTCTTTACTATACTTCCAACACAGGTATTTTCAACAATAGTAGTTCTTGTAATCCAGTCATGTTGTCCGTTTGATGGTATTCTATTTCCGCCTATCTGATAATTGCAATTAGTACACTTTTTAATTTCCGTATATCCATCATGTGTGCATGTAGCTGGCACTGCTTCTTCAATCACTTGATAATTATGTGGTTTCTTTGTTCCTGGTTTTGTGCGAGTAAATTTTTCTCTACATATTTCACATGTTTTACTTTCTGTTCCATCTTGTGTACATGTTGCATTTTCATCATCACTATAAGCTCCATATTTGTGTCCCGTTGCTCTTTCTGTAATTTTTGTTTCTACTGTATTACATTTTTTACATGTTGATATAGTCTTTCCATTTTCTGTACAAGTAGCTGATACTTCTTTTACTTCAAATTCATGTCCTGTTTTAGGTATTATTGTTACATTATTTTTTGCACTACAACGGGTACATTCTTGATATTTTTCACCATCTTTTTCACAAGTAGGGTCTACTACTGTATATTCTTCTTTCCAATCATGACCTAACTCTTTAATATATTTAAAGAAAACTTGCTCACAAACAGTACATTTTAAGCTGTTTTCTTGACCTGGTGTTGTACATGTAGGTTCTTTATCTAAATATGGCGCTTTTTCTAATTTATGTCCGCCTTTAATTGTTTTTGTTGTAGTTGCTCCACATTCACAAGTTCCTGTTTCTACTCCATCGTATACGCAATTAGCAGGTTTTGTAACTTGCCAATTTTTATATACATGAGTATGATTATCTTCAATAGTTTTATTCTCTTGAACATTTGAATTTTGATTAGCTTTCGATTCAGTTTGTTTCTGAGCTTGAGTCTCAGCCTTTGCTTGTGCTTCCGCTTTTGCTTGTGCCTCTGCCCTTGCCTGAGCTTCCGCCTTTGCTTGTGCTTCCGCCCTTGCCTGAGCTTCTGCTTTTGCTTGTGCCTCTGCCCTTGCCTGAGCTTCTGCCTTTGCTTGTGCAGCAGCTTTTGCCTGTGCTTCCGCTTTTGCCATTGCATCTGCTTTTGCCTGTGCAGCAGCTTTCGCTTTCGCTTGTTCTGATGGAACAGCAATAATCTCTAAAGCTTCCATTCTTTTTGCTTCACCTTGTGTTCCTGCATAATTGCCTTTTTTGATAGTTGCTGTATTTATAGACTTACCTGCTGTAACCCAATCCATCCATCCATAATCTTCAACATGGACACGATATTTTATATCATAATCTTCAAGACCTTCTACAACTAATTGAAAAGCTTCTACTCGTTTAGATTGTCCTTGCGTTCCTGCATAATTTGTTCCACTTATGTTGTCAGCTGTAACCCAATTCATCCATCCATAATCTTCAACATGTGCTCGATACTTCAATTTTGCACCATTTGGAGCTGAAAAGTTTATTTCCAAAGCTTCCATTCTCTTTGATTTACCTGTTGTTCCTGCTACATTATTTGCTGAAGGTGTTTTTACTTTTAATTCGCTTTCTCCTCCTACTGCTTTATAGTTAGTTTCCCAACCATAATCTTGAACATGTGCTCCATATGTTATAATTTTTGAAGTACTTGCTGTATTGGTTGCATTTTTATTAGTTGTTGTTTTATTAGTTGGAATAACAACTATTTCTAAAGCTTCCATTCTCTTTGATTGTCCTACTGTACCTGCATAATTACCTTTTGTAGCAGTTGCTGTATTTACAGAAGTTCCTGCTGTAATCCAATCAAGCCAACCATAGTCTTGTGCATGAACACGATATTTTATTTGATAATTTTCAAGACCTTCTACAACTAATTGAAAAGCTTCTACTCTTTTAGCTTGCCCCGTTGTTCCTGCAAAATTTGTTCCACTTTTATTATCAGCTGTAATCCAGTTCATCCATCCATAATCCTCAACATGTGCACGATATTTAAGTGTTACACCTTTTGGCGCTTCAAAATTAATTTCTAAAGCTTCCATTCTTTTTGCTTTTCCTACTGAACCCGCAATATTATTTGATGATGGCACTTTTACTGCTAATGCTGATTCTCCACTTGCTGCTTTATATGATTGTTCCCAACCTAAATCTTCAACATGTGCACGATAGGTTAATTTTGGAGCAGTTGTACTTGTACTAGCTCGAGCAACTAATGGTGCAGATACTACAATCTGTGTAGCCACAAATAAGCTAGCAATTGCAAAACTTAAGCCATTTGTAAACTTACTTTTCATAACATTCCCTCCTTTTTCCATTTTCCCTTTGATTATAACATTTTTACTTGTTTTATTCAATGTATTTCTGTAAATTAGTATATACAATTTTTACCAAATGATATAAATAAAATTTAAACGTTAAAATCTTAATATATTATTTTTTAATATATTATTTTTTTACTCACAAAGTTTTATTATTTTACACACTTTTCTATCTTAGTAATTTTTCCTTTTTTATTTACAACAATACTTATCTCTCCGTTTTTATCTGTTCTAAAAATTTTAATATTATTCTCTTGTAATCTTTTGATTATTTCTTCGCTAGGATGCCCGAAATTATTGTTTTTTCCAACTCCAATTAATGCTATTTTAGGTGATACAGCATTCAAAAAATTTGTTGTAGTTGATGTTTTTGAACCGATGATGAGCTATTTTTAGAATATCTGCTTTCAAATTAATATTTTTATCTAATATTAATTCTTCTGCCTCTTTTTCAATATCTCCTGTAAAAAGCATTGAAAATGATTTATATTCTACTTTACAGACTATTGAATTATTATTTATTGCATTATCACTCATTAACTCTTTTTGCGGATGAAGCATTGTTATTTTTATGCCATCTATATTTAACTGATTTCCTATCTTTACATATATAATTCTTATATTTTTCTTTTTGGCCATAGACACTATTTGTTTATATATGTCGTTTTCTTCAAATTGTTCACTTACTATAATGTTTGAAACTTTAATGTTTTCTATTATTGTGGCACAACCAAGTGAATGATCTTGATCAAAATGACTAATTATCATATAATCAATCTTTTTATAACCTCTATCTAAAATATATGGTAATAGTGTTTTTTTACCAACATCAAATTGGCTTGTTATATTCCCTCCTCCATCTATTAAAATTGTTCTATTCTTAGAAGTCTCAATAAATGTACAATCTCCCTGTCCCACATCTACAAAATGAATTCTTAAATCTTTATGAATAAAAAGAATATTCAATGAAATTAAAATACTTAAAATGGAAATTATTTTAATTGCTTTTTTTCTTTTTTGATTAAAATTAAATCTCGCTAATGCAATTAAATTTTTTACTCGCCTTTCTGTATTATTAACTACTTTTTTATGATATATTGAATAAATTAAATTAAATATAACAATAACAATATAAAAAACAATAATTACATATATTTTAGGCGTCGGAACATATATCTTTGAAAGTGGAAATTTACTAAATTCTGTAATATGAATTAAAATTTTAATAAATACTGATAAAATTGAATTTAGTAAACTGAAAATTGAATTTTTGAAAAAAGAAAAAATAATACAAATAAATCCTAATAAAAAAATTGGCCCAATAATTATACTTACAAGCAAATTCGTTATCCAAAAATAAATTCCAAAAAAATTAAAGTGATAAATAATAATTGGAAAAATAGCAATTTGAGCTGACAATGTAACAGATAATATTTCCTTTATTTTTGAAATTAGTAAAATTAATCTCCTATTAATTATATGTCGTGTTTTTTTGTTTTCTATTTTAATATTTTTTAAAATAGAAAACATATTTTTCTGTAATAAAATAATACCAATTGTTCCAAAATAAGATAATTGTAGTCCTATATTCATTATTAAAAAAGGATTATATAATAAAATACAAAATAATGACAATGCAATTGAGTTCCAAACATCATTTTTTCTATATAAAATTTGAGAAACAATAACTAAGATTCCCATTATTGTTGCTCTAATTACAGAAGGTGTAAATCCTGTAAGAAATAAGTAAAATATTAGAATTGCAATAATAAAATACTTTGTTTTTCTTTTTCCTATCCTTTTATCCAGTAATAATTTTATTCCTAATATAATATATGATATATGCATTCCTGAAACTGCTAAAATATGTGCCATATTACTTATTTGAAATTTTTCATATGTGTCTTCATCTATTGAAGATGTGTCTCCTAACAATATCCCCTTTAATATATATGCTTCATCTTTATTTAATGTTTCATCTATTTTTTCTTTTAAGTACAATGATATATTATTTGCTATTTCAAATATCATATTAGTTTGATGCTTATCTATTACTTTAATTTTTTTAACATTTACTGAACCATAAATTTTTTTAGTCTTTAAATATTGTTTATAATCAAATCCTCCTTTATTTCTTTGTGAATCAGGTTCTATAAATTCTCCTTGCAAAATTACTTTATCACCATAAGAAAAACATTCCTTACTTTGCTTATTAATGTTTAAATATAAATATGTATTCTGATATTTTTTAGATTTATTACACATCTTTATTTTCACAAGATATACATCTTTGTATTCTTTTTCTTGTCTATTTCCAATAATAACTCCTACTAATGATAAAGTTTGTTTATCACTATATAAATTATCATATTTTTGATTTTGTAATAAGACAATTGAATTTGATATTATAGAACTAACAAAAATAATTGAAATAACTTTTAAATTTAGAAATAACTTAATATAACGAAAATATCTATGAAAACTAATTAATTTAAATTGTTTTTTATTAGAATTAATTTTTAATTTTTTTATAAAAAAATAACTTGTAACAATAGGAAAATAGAAAAGGACTATACTAAATTTAAAGTATAGCCCCATTAATATACCAATTAAATATCCTATTGCTACAACTAAAATTGGCCTTTTTATCATATTTATCCTTTCTTAGTTGTATTTATATAACTCTTCTTGCTCCTACATAGTTTGCATTGTAATATCCAGAATTAATAGTATCTATTCTTACTCCACTAGATTTATTAGCAGCATGAACTATGCTTCCTCCACCTATATAGATACCAACATGATTAATTCCTGATTTTCCAAACATAACTAAATCTCCTGGTTGTAACCCACTTCTAGATACTGCTGTACCATTACTATATTGACCAGCAGCTGTTCTATTTAAATTTACCCCATATTGTCTATATATATAAGAAGTAAATCCTGAGCAGTCAAATCCGCTTGGTGTTGTTCCACCATATACATATCTGCATCCTATGTATTTTTTAGCTGTTGCTACTACTGCTGCTCCTTTTCCTGATGTGGCAGGTGCAACGGCAGATGTAGTTGTTGATGTTGCATTTGTAGTAGTACTTTTTGTATTTGAATTTTGGTCTGCATTTGTTGCAGCAGTTGTTTTTGTTGTTTCTGATTTTCTTGATTGTGTCATACTTCTTGATGTTTCTTGTTTTTTATCTGATAAAAGTGATGTTGAAATATATCCTTCTTGTCCTGATACTTTTACTTTACTCCATCCATTTTCTTCTGAAGTAACTTCTACTGCTGTATTTATCGATAATTTTGTTATAATTTCTGAAGTTGTATTTGCTTCTTTTCTTACATTAACTGTTTGCGAATTAATATATGCTGTTTTTATTGTTGTTTCAACTGGAGCACTGGTTTGTATTGCTTGTGGCACTTGGATTTTTTCTTTTCTAATCCAACCTTTTGTATTTTGTGCTTCTACACATACCCAATCATTAAGAATTTCCGTTACTTTTACTTCTTCATCTTTTTTTACTTCTATTGTATCTGTAGCATTGATAACTGGTACTATTTTTAATTTTGTAT
Organism: uncultured Clostridia bacterium; assembly: GCA_947589135.1. GTDB lineage: Bacteria > Bacillota > Clostridia > TANB77 > CAG-508 > CAG-269. The sequence continues at coordinate 6,575 of CANPZT010000013.1, forward strand.
TTTCTGCTATTTTGTAATTTCCTATTTTTATTTCTGTTTGTGCTTCTGTTGCTTGAGCTACTTGTTCTGTTTGTTGTTCTTCATTTGTTGCTTCTGCATTATTTGATGTTATTACTTGATTAGTATTTTGTTCTTCATTTTCTACTGATATTAAGTCTTGTCTTAAATATCCTGTAATTCCTTTTACTTTAACTTTATACCAATCTCCTTGTTTTTCTATAATTTCTACTTGTTGATTTTTAGAAAATTGTTCTAGTATTTTACTATCTTCGTCTGCTGCTTCCCTAAGATTTGCTGTTTCTACACTTATTTTTGCTGTGTTCGCAGCTAAGCTCATATTGATGAAAAATAAGCTTATAATTCCTACGGCTGCCATCATTATAATGCTTTTTATGTTCATTTTACTTTTCATTTATATTACTCCTTATTAATAATATACTACATCCTGTTTTTCAACATTACTATTATATACGGAAATGGAAAATTTGTCAAGTTTTTCTAAAAATATCCTATAATCTATTGACAATTATAGTTTTTTATAATAAAATAGTTTAGCAATTATGTTAGAATATGATTTAAATTTAAACTTCTCCCCGGTGGTTTTAATTTAAATATCATATATTAATAATGTATGTAAAAATGCATACGTTAGTTCATTCTATAAAATCTTAATTTTGTAGATAAAAAATTAAAAATAAAAAAATAGGAGGGTAATTATTACCATGAATAATACTACATATAGCGCAAAAAAAGGCGAAGTTGAAAGCAAATGGTACATTATTGATGCAGCTAACAAACCACTTGGTAGAGTTGCTACAGAAGCTGCTAAATTATTAAGAGGAAAACATAAACCAACTTACACACCTAATATTGATACAGGTGATCATGTAATTATATTAAATTGTAAAGATGTAATTTTAACAGGAAACAAACTAAATCAAAAAATTTATAGACATCATTCAGGTTACATTGGAGGAATGAAAGAAGTTCCTGCAAAAGTAATGCTTGAAAAAAATCCAGAAAAAGCTATGACATTAGCTATAAAAGGAATGTTACCTCATAATTCATTAGGAAGACAAATGATTAAAAAATTAAGAGTATATGCAGGTAGTGAACATGAAAATCAAGCACAAAAACCAGAAGTATGGGAGGTAAAATAATATGGCTAAAAAAGAAAATATTGTTTTCTATGGTACAGGTAGAAGAAAAAATGCAATAGCAAGAGTTAGATTAGTAGAAGGTTCTGGAAAAATAACAATCAACGGAAAAGATATTGATGAATTTTTCGGAATGGAAACATTAAAAGTTATAGTTAGACAACCACTTACAATTACAAATACAACATCAAAATATGATGTTATAGCAACAGTAAAAGGTGGCGGATTTACAGGTCAAGCTGGAGCAATCAGACATGGTATTGCAAGAGCATTAAACGAAGCAAATAGCGAATATAGACCTGCTTTAAAATCAAATGGATTCTTAACAAGAGATCCTCGTATGAAAGAAAGAAAGAAATATGGTCTTAAAAAAGCTAGAAAAGCTCCACAATTTAGTAAGAGATAAAAGAGCTTTTTATCAAAAATATCAAACCTCAGAAGTTTCAATGCTTTTGAGGTTTTTTTATTTATTTTAAGATGTTCGCATATAAATTGCTGTAAACATTGAAAATACCATATTTTTAATTTTTATCTTGTTCGCTATTAAAATTTATAATATGCAAGTAATATGCTAGCAATATACAAATTATTTTCTTAGAATTATATAATAGTTGATAATTCTAATATACGCAAAAAGCTAATTATGCTCCAAAAATATTTAGTGCATAATTAGCTTTTTAATATGGTTTGTTTTTTAGTTTAATTAATTATAACTTATAACTAAACTCTTTTTTTGTCTATAAATTTTAACAATTCATTTCATATTTAATTTTCTTCTGAACTATATACAAGTACTTCTTCTAATTCTTCATCTTCCAATAAAGACCCCTTTATACTACCTGTTGTTACAATATCTACTTCCTTTTTTAATGCTTCTTCTAAAGCAAATTTTACTTCTACAATTTTAAATCCATCTGCTACATCTTCGGTTCTAACTATTATATCTATGTCACTATTTTTCTTTTGCTTATTTTTTACATAAGAACCAAAAACCCATACATACATAAGCTTATATTTCTTAGCTACTGGTTTGATTTTTTCACTTATTTTTTCTAATTCAGACATACAATTTACCTCTCATTTAAAATTTCTATGCAAAATTCTTTTATTTTTAATGTTTCTTTATCTGCTACATTCCACAATATCAATTTATCAATAGTTTCATAATTATGTACTACTATATCTCTCATTCCTGCAATGTTTCTCCAAGGTATTTCTGTATATTCATTTCTAAATTCATTTGAGAGTCTTTTTACTAATTCACCTATTTGTGTAACAGGTGTAAGTATAGCATTTTGATATATGTTATTTTCTTCAAAATTATGATAATCATTACCAAAGTGTTTTTTTGTATCTTCTATTATATTACAATGTTTTATAATTGCTAATAATATTTTTCTTGTTCTCTCATCTATCATATTATCACTTTCTCCCATTTTTTATATATTGTACCATATAACTTGTTATTTTTTCAATAAATTTTTTATTTTTAATTGTTTTTTGCTGTAATTTACTAAGATGGTTCGTTTTTAGCTTTTGTTCTATATTTAATATTCACTAATCGTAATTAATAGTAATTATGCAAAAGACATATAATGTACAAAAATTTTGTAAAATACTGATAAATCAAATCTTATAATTTAGTAAGAGATAATATGCTTTTATATAAAAAATATCAAACCTCAGAAGTTTTACACTTTCTGAGGTTTTACTATTTTATTACAATTTATTTTGTATTTTTTTGCAATTACTCAGGATCTTCCAAAAAGTTGATTTGCTCTTCTCTATGTTGTTGTTTTTCTTGCAAATTTTTAAGCATAGTTTCATCCATAGAATCACGATTATTTTCTATATATCCTTCTGTATTATAGTAGTTTTCTTTTAAATTATCTAAATGTTCTTCTGGTGATATATATTTATCTTCACCTTTTATTTTTTCTTCCAATTTTTCAATGTTTTCTTCTCTTCTTTTTTGAATTTGTTTAGCATTTTCTTTATTTTCAGGATCTCCTATTTCAGAGTATTGTTCTAGATGTCTTTCAGTTCTTGTATGTCTTTCTACTAAATGCTCTAAATTCTCTAATTGTTGATCAACTTTTTCATTTTCAAAATTTTCCATATTAAAATCCTCCTTTTTGAGTATTATAATTATATGATTTACATTTTTTAAAATTTTATCATTAGAAAATTTTGAAAATTTTTTATTTATTATTCCCATACTTCTAGAGTATCATTTGCTCCTTCTATACCTTCTAAATTATAATAAGTATCAGGGATATTTCCTACAATTACATTTTCTGCTAATAATACTTGATTAACAATTTCCTTTTCCATATTTTCAAATGGTGTTAAGATATTTACTTTGCATTTTACTTGTAAATATACTCTGTGAAGAGTTTGGTTAATTCCTTTAGAACCAAATTCGCTTTTTAAATCTGTTTCTACACTTCCAATAGAAGAAATTCTAATCTTTATCCCTGGTCCTTTACCTGCAAGTAACTTAAATCCTGTAAAACTCCCTAACGCAATTTCTATATTTTCTCTACCTTTACTATCTATCTGATTTTGTATTTTTATAGCTACATCTGAAATAATTTCATTTATTGGTATTACATTTGATTGAATCATAGTAATATTTCCATTGTTATCCTTTTGAATTGTGAATAATTCATCATATGTATGCTGTTTCATTACACTTGTCGCCTCTTGATTTGATACTATTGTTGCAATTGACTTTGCTTTATTTTCACATAGTGTATCAAAAATAGGCAGTACTGCATCTAAAACTAATTTTACTACACTAAATGCAATAATAAGAATAATTACTATTCTTATCATTTTTGCTGTTTTAGGTTCTTTAAACCTTTTTCCACTATTTACAATTATTTTAGGAATTCTTATTCGTGGTCTTGAATAAATTTTATGCATAGTTTACTGCTGTTGGCACTTGTTTAATATTTACGGATGTTTTCGTATATTTAGGTATATATAATTTCTCACCTGGATTGATTTTATTTTCGTCTTCTATTCCATTTGCTCTTACAATGTCATCTATTGTGCTACCAAATTTCTTAGCTATTTTCCATAATGTATCATCTTTTTTTACTATATACATTATAAGGCTATAATCTTCTTTCTCTCTTTCTCCGTTTGTTTGAATTTCATCCATAATATTTAAATTGGTATCACGATAAGAATCCATATTCATAATCATGTCAATATTGCTTGAAACAACTCCTCCTTCTTGAACTATAAAGTCTTGATTTGCTATTTCTATATCCATATTTGTATTCATGTTTTCTCCTGATTCTATGTTTTCTATTACATATTCAAAAGGAATTTTTGCTTCTTTTGTATCTAATTCTAAATTATTATTTGACAAAATAAACTTCACTTCTAAATGACCTTCATAAATAATTCTTGAGTTTAATTTATTTTCCTGCTCAATAACTGGGTTTACATCTACATCAATAATAGTCTTATCTTCAATTCCTTCTAGGTTAACTTTTTCTCTTATTTGTTTCATTTCTTTATTACTTCTTTTGTCTGTAATTGTTGTAATCTTCTTTTTATTAAATTCTAAATTTTCGCATGGGCTATATAAGTCCTGAATTAAATTAATTTGTTTTTCTTCATAAACAACTGCTGTTACTCCAACTTCCATTTCAATATAAATTGAATGCTCCTCTGATGCATTTGGTTTTATAATTATATTTTTTATTTCATATTGAACATCACATATATTTTCTTCTGATACATTCTGAATATCAATAAATCCTACTACTGGAATTTTTGCTGTTATAGTGTTAATTCTATTATCTTCTGTTAAATACATTATTTTTATTTCTGCTTCTGCTTTTGTTAATATCTTATTATAACTAATTTTAATATCTTTATCACAAATACAAACACTACTTTTTAGAATTTCTGCCAAATTATCTACATTGTCAATTGCAATTGTATCTTTTGCATAAATTTTGGTTTCTCCCATTCCTACTAAAGAATTCACTTTTAAATCTTCTTTTAACATTTGAATTTCTTCTGCATTTTGTATTGTATTTACAATTTCTACATCCTCGTTAGAGTATATTTTTATATTTACATCTAAAGTTGCTTTTATTCCTATTTTTCTTCCATTAATTACTTTTGATTCAATTGATTTTAATTTTACATCTAATTTACAATTCATTCCTTCTTGACAATTTGGTACTTGAATTGATTGTGAAAAATCTAAGCTTGTATTAATTCCTCTTACTTTATTTTCACTATCATCTGCTAGATACATAATATAAGTATTGATATTCCCGTCAATCCTTATTTTTTCATCTAAAATGTCTTTCTTATATACACAAACAACCCCACTTGTACAAATTGTATTTAAAACATCTGGCTTTGAATCTGGGACAATCATATCTCCCTCTACTAATACCATTTCTTTCTTTGTTGCAACTAGTTTATTTACACATAAATTTTCTTTTACTGTATCTACAACCATCGTTTTGACCTCCTTTATTTTTCTTTATACATTATTATGATATGGTATTTATATTTATGACAAAACAAAAATTTAAAATTATGGTAAGAAATACTAAAAAAAGTAATGTTCGTAAAATACTTTATTTTAACGATATTATATTATATTTGACTTTTCTAATGTTAAATCTGAACTAGATTTACGATATTTAGATTTCGGACATTATTTGAATGAAACAAGTGATGAACTACAAGTAACTCAATATTGCAATTATAAAGATGTATAATTTAATAAATAATTTTAAAGTTCTAACAACCTCATATAAAGAATACAATTTAAAAAAAGTATTCATATGGGGGTTTGCTTTATGAAATGTATATCAATTGAAGAACGTGCTATTAATTTAGCACATTATATTATAGATTCAAAAGATACGGTAAGAGGTGCTGCAAAAAAATTCCGGAATAAGTAAAAGCACTGTACATAAAGATGTTTCCGAAAGACTAAAAAAAATTAATCCTAGTTTAGCAAAAGAAGTAAGAATTATCTTAGATGAAAATAAAGCTGAAAGACATATAAGAGGAGGAATGGCAACAAAATTAAAATATAGTCATCTAAAAAACAATTAACTGATTTACAAAGACTATAAAATAAGTTATTTTATCACAAATTGTCGAATTGTATCATATAATACAATAGCCAAATTGTGAGGTGATAAAATGAATAACATAAAAAAAGGTGATATAGTAGGAAGAAAATCATATGGAAAAGATATTATTTTTGTTGTAAAAAATATTATAGAATCAAAAACAGGAAAAATCGCAATATTAAAGGGATTAACTCAAAGAATAGAAGCAGATAGTAATATAAAAGATTTGGAATTAATTGAAAAGAAAGAACTCAAAGAACATATAAAGAAATTTAATAATGCATTAGAAAAAAAAATTGAAAAATCAAAAATATATAATGAAGATATTAACTACAAAATTGGATTATTAACTAAAAATAAAAGGACTCAAGAAAAAATTATAACAGGAAAAATATTACATCTAGATGGTGATAGAAAATATAGTGAAAAATCTTATAGATATTATAAAAAATTGGGATTAAATGCAATTGTTAAAAATATACCTGAGTATAGACAACCTAGAGTAGTACATCATTTGTTACAAATATACAACCCAGATATACTTGTAATAACTGGACATGATGGAATGATAAAAAGAGAAACAGGTTATCATGACATTTATAATTATAGAAATTCTAGACATTTTATTAATACTGTAAAAGAAGCTAGAAGATATGATAAAGAAAATGATAAAAATTTAGTAATCTTTGCTGGTGCTTGCCAAAGTTATTTTGAAGCAATTATATCTGCTGGTGCAAATTTTGCTTCATCTCCTGCAAGAATTTTAATAGATTTCTTAGATCCTTTAATTGTTGCAGAAAAAATAGCTTTTACTGAAAAATATAAATATATTACAATTGATGATATTGCTAAAGAACTAAGAGATGGAAAAAAAGGTGTAAATGGTATTGGCGCAAATGGAAAAATGACAAAAGAATAAAAAAGTAATATTAAAATTCAGGCTTTGTAATATAATTGTAATACAATTGTAATATAAGTGTAAAATTAGCTTTATCATGTTCTGTATTCGTTGCAAATAAAGGGTTTTAGGCTTTCGATTTAAATATACATTTTTTGACTTTTTCTGTACGAAATGCTATAATTAAGCCATCTTAAAGGAGTGGTGATAGCATGATTTGTAGAACAGATATAGCAAATTTAAAAACAGACATTTTAGAAAAAGTGGGTCAAAAGATAATAGTCAAAGGTTCTTTAGGAAGAAGTAAGGTCTTTGAAAAAGAAGCTACTATAGAAAAAGCATATCCTAATATTTTTGTAGTTAAATATGAGGAAAATGATAGAAATGTAACTTATAGCTATACAGATGTTTTAACAAGAACAGTTGAAGTTGAAGTTTTTGATGGAGAATCATATAGTCCATTAATTCCACCACCAGTAGAAATTAAAAAAAGAAAAACATCAGTATAAAAATCTTTGTTTAAAGGTTTAAGAATTATTAAGTATATAAAAACAGATAGAATTATTAATATCAAATTCTATCTGTTTTTTTTCTATAAAATATTATATATATAGCATAAATATTATTTAAATAATCTACAATAATAATCAACTTTCTACAATTTTTGCATATTATATAATAGACAACAATTAAGTTGTAATATGAAAGGAATGATATTATGGAAATGGATTACAAAAAACCTTATTGCCCTGTACTAGATATAGATGGTGTAATTTCAGGAGGAAAACAATTTGATTTAGATATAACTTTACCAGAAGACAATCGTGATGTAATTTATGGTGTTGTTAAAAATTGTTTTAAAGAACCAGTTTCTGATGCAGTTGTAAAATTAGTTGAAATCGTATATGAACATGGTAAAGAAGAAAGAAGACCTATTGGTCATACTTTTACAGACTGCGAAGGAGAATTTGTTTTTGGTCCTCTTTGCCCTGGAAAAGAATACGCTATTCAAATCTGGGTAAATGATACAAAGAAAATTAAAATATGTGCAAAATGTCATCATGAAGGTAAATGCTTAAAAGGAGAAAAATGCGATAAATGTGATTGTTTCATTGAAAGCAAAGATAAATGTAAAAAAGATGACTGCAAAAAAGACAATTGTAAAAAGGATGATTGCGAAAAAAAAGATTGTTTTGAAGTTCCAGAATGTAAATAGTAATCTTTAAAATTATACTATTTTTAAAAACAGAGAAAATCTAAAATTAAAATTTTCTCTGTTTTTTAGTAATATGTTTATTTTTTATATAAGCATATATTTTCTAATATACATTTATTTAATAATTACATATTATTTTCTACATAACTCCCATTTTTTTTGCAAGTTGTTTTCCCTTTTTCATCATTTTCTTTTTATTCATCATTCCTGTTTCTGTATACATCATTACTAATCCAGTTGTTAGTAAACCACCAATCATAACACCTTTTATAAATTTCATAATATCACCTCTTTTTTTTATTTATTACTTATTATTTCTTAACATATGATTTTTTATACTTTTTTATGATGGAATATATTTCATTTATTGCAATGATAGCTAAAAATATCCCAAAACATTTCCTTAAAATTCCTACATCTGTATTAATTGAAATATTAGCTCCTATAATTGCACCTAATATTCCAAAAATTGATATTATAATTGCTAATGGAATATCTATATTTTTATTTTTTAAATTAACAATAATTGCGACTATTGATGTTGGAATGAAAAAAATCAAATTTGTTGCTTGTGCTATATGTTGCTCCATTCCTATTACAAATGTTAAAAGAAAAATTAGAATAGTTCCTCCTCCCATTCCTGTTCCGCTTACAATTCCTGATACTAGCCCAATTAGTATTTCTGCCATAATATCCCCCTTTTTATAAATTTCTTGACTATTTATGTAAATTGTTATATAATTTTTGTGAAACTATTTATAAAACTTATTTTATGGAGGTGTCTTTATGTATAGCTCTAATTTCTATGATATTAAAGAAGTTGTAGATTACTTTAACCGGAATCATTCCACAGTAAGAAAAACAGCAGAACATTTTGGTATTTCTAAGACTAGCGTACATAAATATCTTACAAAAGTCATGCCAAACCCTACTTCTACAGAAATTCTTGAGGAAAACAAAGAACAACGCCATATACGTGGCGGAGAAACTACTAGGAAAAAATTTTTAGCTATGCGGTCACAATAAAAATAAGTATTTATACAAGCGGTTATTGTAATAATCGCTTGTATTTTATTGAGCACTTTCTCTAGAATTTTTAAATAAATATAACTAAACTATAAAATATTATTATTTGAAAGTAAGTATATATTTATAGATTTAGAATAATTAAATTTTAGACAATCGTTTTAATTATTGTGTTAACATTTTAAAAGACACATAAATTAAAAATATTGTAAATGAAATTTTTAAAACTTTTTCTGGTAGTTTTTTTAATAATTTAGCTCCAATATATCCACCAATTGCTCCACCGATTGCGCAAAATACAGCTACTTTCCAATCTATAAAATTTCCCTTATAATAAAAGAAACTACTAGTTACAACCATTGGCAAAATGCAGAACACTGATGTCCCTCTTGCCTTTGTATCTTCTATACTTAATAAATGAATAAAAGCTGGAACTAGTATCATACCACCACCTGTTGAAAACAAACCACTTATAATTCCTGCCAATATTCCTATTACAACTTTTTTAACCATAATAAAAACCTACTTTTTAGTAGGTTTTCCATTTTTTAAATTTTTATTCAGATGATTTTGTAAACTTAGAAAATTATCTTCGTCTTCAAATCATTCTTCATAATATTTTGTTCCTAACATTTTATCTGGTAGATATTGTTGTTCTACATGGTGTCCTGGATAGTTATGTGGATATTTATATCCTTCACTATATCCTAGTTCTTTCATTTTTTCTATTGGTGCATTTCTAATATGCATTGGAATTTCTCCTGTATCTTTTGTTTGCACATCTTCTAATGCTTTATTTATTGCCATATAAGCAGAATTTGATTTTGGCGATGTTGCTACATATATTGCCGCTTCTGATAGCAGTATTCTGGCTTCTGGCATTCCTATCATATGTATCGCTTGCATAGCAGAATTTGCTACAACTAGCGCATTTGGATTTGCCATTCCTACATCTTCTGATGCACATATTGTTATTCTTCTTGCTAAAAACATTGGATCTTCTCCACCATTTAGTGCTCTTGCTAAATAAAATACTGCTGCATCTGGGTCTGAACCTCTCATTGATTTTATAAATGCACTTATATTATCATAATGTTCCTCTCCATTTTTATCAAAAATTGCTTTTCTACTTTGCACACTATTTTTAATAATTTCATCTGTTAAATGAATATAGCCATCTTCACTCATAGCTGTTGTTAATGTTGCAACTTCTAAACCATTTAATGCTGTTCTTACATCTCCATTTGCAATTGTTGCTAGCTTTTTTAATGTATCATCTTCTATTTTTATTTGATATTCTCCAAGTCCATCTTTTCTAGTAATTGCATTTTTCAAAATTTCATAAATATCTTCTTCTGTTAATGGATTTAATTTTATTACCATTGACCTTGAAATAAGCGCTTTGTTTACTTCAAAATATGGATTTTCTGTTGTTGCTCCTATTAGTATAATTGTTCCATTTTCTACAAATGGTAATAATGCATCTTGTTGTAATTTGTTAAAACGATGGATTTCATCTATAAACAGAATACTTTTCCCTGTTGGATTTAGCATAAAATTTTTAGTTTCTTCTATAACTTTTTTTATGTCTGATACTCCCGCAGTTACTGCATTTATTTTGTAAAATTTGTATTTCGTAGTTTCACTAATTACTCTAGCTAAAGATGTTTTTCCACATCCTGGAGGACCAAATAGAATTATACTTGATAATCTGTCTGCTTTGATAGTTCTATATAAAATTTTATCTTGCCCTAAAACATGCTCTTGGCCTACATATTCGTCTAATGTTTTTGGTCTTACTCTATATGCTAAGGGTTCATTTTGGTTCATTTTAAATTCCTCTTTTTCTTTTTTATTCTCATTAACAAAACTAATTATTTTTATAGTTTGAGTTATGATATTTTACAATAAATATGCATAGATAATTACTATTTTATTAGTTAAGTTTTAAAATTAAATACCTAATAAACTTAATCCCTTTTTTATTAGTTCTTCTGTTTTTAATTCTTTTATATCTATCTTTTCAAAAACTTTTTCTATTTCTTTTTTATTATATCCTAGTACCTGAAGAGCTGCAATTGCTTCAGATACTTTTGCATTATTTTCAATTGCTTCTTGTAATTTATTTGTTGATTGTTCATTATTATTGATTTCATGTTTAATTGCCTGAATTTGTTGTTCTTTACTGATTTTATCTTTTAGCTCTAATATTATTCTTTGTGCTGATTTCGCTCCAATACCTGGAATTTGTGTTAAAGTTTTTACATCTTCTGAAATTACTGCCAATGCAAATTCTGATGGTTCACATGTTGCAAGCATTGTTAATGCTGTTTTTGCTCCAACTCCACTTACTGATATTAATAATTCAAACATCTTTAATTCTTCTAATGTATTAAATCCAAAAATGCTTATATCATCTTCACGAACTTTATAGTAAGTGTGAACTTTTACTATTTCCCCTATATTTCCTAATTTTTCAATTCCTGTATCTGACATGAATACTTTATATCCTAATCCTCCTACATCTATTACTACATATTCTGTCATTTTCATTTCTAAATTTCCTTTAATATATGCTAACATATATGTACCTCATTTCTTATTGTGATTTAATTTACTGCTATTTACAAATAATTTTATATAGTTATTATAAAATTATTGTTATAATATTTTTATATATTCTATTTAAATTATAGTTGCTCTCATATATCATAAAAATATGTTGCTTCTAGGTCTGCTTCATGTGTTAATAATGCTATCGGATATTTTTTATATGTTGCACTAATTGCATTATAACTTTCTTTAGGTTCTGTATATCCCATATGCCAACGAATTGCATATTTTTCTTCTGGTGTTAATTTTATATATTCTGTTATCATCATAACTGACTTTTCTCCATGTCCATATGGTATTGTATCATCTATTGTATAGTATGGTACTTTTTCCCATACTCCTAATGCATTTTTTGCATTTCTGTAATCCACTTTATAAAAATTAGTTTTACAAATATCATGTAAAAGCCCAATTAAAATAATTGACTCTTCTGGTATTTCTATTTTTTCTATATTTGTTTCAACTTTGTGTTTTAAAATTTCATATACTTTCATGCTATGTTCTACAAGTCCACCTTCATAGTCTCCGTGAAATCTTGTACTTGCTGGTGCTTTGAAGAAATCTGATTTTTCTAAAAATTCTATTAGTTCATTTATTCCTTCTCTATTTACTGTTTTTAATAATTTCAAAAATTGCTCTTTCATCTTTTCCCCCATTACTTGGTTTTTTGCTCTATTAACCACCTTTTTTAAAAATAGGTGGCAACTACATTTTGCTTTTTTCTTATTATCCTTGTCATTATATAAATATTAGTTTTAAAAGTCAATACTTTTAGCAAAATTTTGTTCTGTTTTTTATTCTTTCAATTGCTTCTATTGTATTTTCTTTTGTTCCAAAAGCTGTTAATCTAAAATACCCCTCTCCATGTGGACCAAATCCACTTCCTGGTGTTCCTACTACATTTACTTCTTCTAATAATTTATCAAAAAATTCCCATGATGTCATTCCTTTTGGAACTTGTAACCATACATATGGTGAGTTTACTCCTCCATATGTAGTAAATCCTGCTTCTTCTAGTCCTTGTTTGATTATTCTTGCATTTTCTAAATAGCTCTTTATATTTTCTTGTATTTGTTTTTTACCTTCTTCTGAATATGTTGCTTCTGCTGCTCTTTGTGTTATGTATGATACACCATTGAACTTAGTACATGTTCTTCTATTCCATAATTTGTTATAACTTACTTCTTTTCCTTCTTTTGTGAAACCTTTTACTTCTTTTGGTATTACAACATATCCACATCTTATTCCTGTAAATCCTGCCGTTTTTGAATAGCTTTTGAATTCTATCGCAACTTCTCTTGCTCCTTCTACCTCATAAATACTATGTGGTATATTATCCTCTGTTATAAAAGCCTCATATGCTGCATCATAAAGAATTATAGACTGATTTTCTTTCGCATAATCTATCCATTTTTTCAAGTCTTCTTTTGTTAATACTGTTCCTGTTGGATTATTTGGAAAACATAGATATATCATATCTACTTTTTGTTTTGGTAATTCTGGCTTAAAGTTGTTTTCTGCCATTACTGGTAGATATACAATATTTTCATATGTTTCTTTTTCTTGATTATATTTTCCACTTCTTCCTGACATAACATTTGTATCTACATATACTGGATATACCGGATCTGTAATTGCTACTTTATTGTCTTTACAG
>CANPZT010000014.1 GCA_947589135.1 uncultured Clostridia bacterium
ATTCTGGATTTACTAATTGTTGTAATGTAAATTCAATTGCTTCTGTATGATTATAAGCTGGATTTTTTATTTCTATTTTTTGTCCATTTACTTTATGTGTAATAAAAGCTTCATCTTCTCCTATTCTTTCATATTTTCCTGATGCTAAAACCTCTTCTGTTTCCATATTAATTAATTGATATTTTAGTGATGAACTTCCACAGTTTAATACTAATATTTTCATTTTATTTTCCCCTTTCTATTATTAACTAATCTTAATATTTTCTATTTCTTTTTTAGTTTCCCTAGCAATCATCAATTCTTCATTTGTAGGAACAACATAAACTTTTATTTTTGAATTTTTATCTGATATCTCTGCTTCTATATCTCTAGTTTTTTGATTTTTTTCCTTGTCTAATTCAACTCCTAAAAATTGTAATTTATCACAAATTGCTTGCCTTGAGTCTTGACCCTTTTCTCCTACTCCTGCTTCAAATGTAATAATATCAATTCCATTCATCGCAACACCACATTTTACAATATATGATGCTACTAATTCATGAAATATATTCAATGCCAATTTTGCACGCTCATCTCCTGCATTTGCTTCTGCTTCAATATCTCTAAAATCTACTGATATTCCTGATACTCCATATGCTCCTGATTTTTTATTTAAAATAGTTTCCATTTCTTGTGCAGATAACTTTTCTTTTTTCATAATGTATGATATTACTGAAGGGTCTAAATCTCCACTTCTTGTTCCCATACATATACCACCAAGTGGTGTTAATCCCATACTTGTTTCTACGGATTTTCCGTTTTTAATAGCACATATACTCGCTCCTTGTCCTAAATGACAACTTACAATTTTTAATGTATTTATATCTTTTTCTATTAATTCTGCTACTCTATTAGAAACATATTGATGAGATGTCCCATGAAAGCCATATTTTCTTATTTTATATTTATCATAATATTCATATGGAATAGGGTAAATATATTTATCCTTCGATATTGTTTGATGAAATGCAGTATCAAATACTGCTACCATTTTAATCTTAGGTGCTACTTTTCTACAAGCTTCAATACCTAAAATTGCTGCTGGATTATGTAGTGGTGCTAATTCACTACATTTTTTTATTTCACTTATTATTTTGTCTGTAATTAAAACTGGATTAGCAAATTCTTCTCCTCCATGAACAATTCTATGTCCAATTCCTTGTAGTTCATTTAAATCTTTGATAACTCCATATTGTTTATGCATAATTCTACTTAGTACAAATTTAATTGCTTGCTCATGATCTTTTGCATAATGTTCAAATTTATGTTTTTCATCTTTAACTTTATGTGTCAAAAAAGAATTAGCTTGACCTATTCTTTCAAAATATCCTTTTGCTAATGTTTCTTCTGTTTCCATATCAATTACTTGATATTTTAAAGATGAACTGCCTGAATTTAGAACTAGAACCTTCAAACTTTTCCTCCTTTTTATTATATTTTTTAATTTTAAAATTGATGAAAATTGTTATATTTTATTGATTTTTTTGAGCTTGAACAGCAGTAATTGCAATAACCCCTGCAACATCCTTGCTATTACATCCTCTTGATAAATCATTAACTGGCCTTGCAATTCCTTGGCATAAAGGACCATATGCTTCTGCCTTTGCTAGTCTTTGAACTAATTTATATCCAATATTACCAGTATTTAAGTCTGGGAATACTAATACATTTGCTTTTCCCTTTAAAGGGCTTCCGTTTTGCTTTCATTTCTGCAATTTCAGGAATAATTGCACTATCTAATTGTAATTCTCCATCTACTAATAATTCTGGTTCTTTTTCTTTTACTTTTTTTGTTGCATCAATTACTTTTTGTGTTAATTCTGATTTTGCACTTCCATATGTTGAATATGAGAGCATTGCAACTTTTGGTTCTTTTTGAACTAATTGCTTAAAACTTTTACTTGAAGAAATTGCAATTTCTGATAGAGCTTCACTATCTGGATTTTCGTTTAGTCCACTATCAGCAAATAGAAAAGTTCCATTTTCCCCATATTCACAATTTGGTACTACCATAACAAAAAATGCAGAAACTAGCTTTGTTTCAGGTGCTGTTTTTAATATTTGTAATGCTGGTCTTAGTGTATCTGATGTTGAATGTGCTGCTCCTGATACTAGGCCATCTGCTTTACTATTTTTATCTTTTACCATTAACATTCCATAATATACAGGGTCTTTTACTAACTCTTTTGCTTGTTCTATTGTCATTCCTTTTTGTTTTCTTAATTCATATAATAAATTTACATATTCATCATATTTTTCAGAATTTGTTGGTTCAACTATTTCTGCCCCTTTTATATTAATGTTATTTTCTGTTGCTTTTTGTTCTATTTTTTCTCTGTTTCCTACTAATATTATATTTGCATAACCTTCTTTTAAAACTTGCTGAGTTGCTTGTAATATTCTAATATCTTCCGCTTCTGGCAATACAATTGTTTTTATATCTTGTTTTGCTCTTTGTTTTATTTCATCTATAAATGACATTTTTTCCTCCTTGCTAATTTACTAATATAGTATATATATAAATTTAATAAAATACAATAGTTTTAACTCATTATATTTTTTATATCTTCATCATATTTTAATTCTTCTGAAATAAAATGATATGCCTGTTTATTTTGTTTTACTGCAATTTCAGCTAATTCCTTATCATTTTGTAATTGTGAACTCGCATATTTTATCATAATCCCTTTATTCTCAATCGCTGTTTTTACTACTTCCCTATCATTTCTTAATTCTTTACTTGCATAATATAATGCTTGTCCATACTCTTTACAACTAGTAAGAATTAAATCTTTATCTGCTTTTAATCTTTCTGATGCATAACAAATAGTCCATGGTGAAGATTTAATACTTAGCATAATAATTTCTTTTTTATCTTTTAATCTATTACTTACAAATTCCAGAGCCTCTCCATCTTGTTTTAAAGCTTCTGTTACAACTTCTTCATCATCTTGTAAATTCGAAGAAGCAAATTCTAAATACTTTCCGTTTTCCTTTACTGCTTTTAAAATAATTTCTTTATTATCTTTATTGTCTATTACATCTTGTATTTCCATTTATTTTTTCATCTCCAACATATTCTTTTATATTATTTTATATATAAAACAATCGTCTACTTTTCTACTAATCTTGCAATACATGCTTTTATTTTTATTCCTTGTTCTGTAAACATTTTTTCATGTTCTGTTTCTATATTTTTTTCAAAGATTCGTTCTTTATGCAAATCATAAGTTTTTGCAATTATTTCAAATCCAGTTTCTTTAAAATAATTTAAGCTTGATTCAAATAAGTCATCATCATCTGTTTTGAAATAAATTTCGCTATTCAATTTTAAAAATTCTTTATATTTTTCTAATTGCCTTGTATGAGTTAATCTTTTCTTTCTATGTTTTCCTTTTGGCCAAGGATTACAAAAATTGATATAAATTCTTTCAATCGTGTCGCTTTTGTCTAATATTAAATTAATTCTCTCAATATCAAATCTTGTGATAATTATATTTTTAGTCTCTAAATTCTTTTCTTGATAAACAGCTTCTATATTTCTTTTTGCTAGTCCAAGCATTGCATCAACTAAGTCAATTGCAATATAATTAATTTCTGGATTTTCTACTGCTAATTGAGAAATAAATTGACCTTTTCCACATCCAAGCTCTAAATGAATAGGATTTTCCTTTATTGTAAAGTGTTCTTTCCATTTTCCTTTCCATTCTTCTGGGTTATCTTCATAAAATGTGCTTGCTTCTAATTCAGGTCTAGCCCATTTTTTATATCTAATTCTCATTATCTCCTCCATTAAGTTGCATATTTTCTATCGTATCTTCATAAATTTCATCTATTCTATTATTATCATTGTATTGTTGCTCTATTAGTTGTTGTTGCTTTCTTTGACTTGCTATTTTTGATTGATTTCTCATAAATAATCCTACTAATACCGCTAAAATCAAAAGGCATGAACTTAATACATAAATTGTAATAGAACCTCTTTCATCTTTTTTCATTTGATTCTCCTTTTTTCTTTTTTCTTATTATATCTGTTAGTACATATAAAATCAAGGTAATTTTTTTATACTAGCTTTTTATATTTATATTAAATGTTCTGGATTTAAACATTCTAATTCCTTTAATACAAATTTTCCATCTTTTCTTATTAAAACATCATCAAAATATATTTCTCCACCACCATATTCTGGAGTTTGTATATTTACAATATCCCAATGAATACTTGATCTATTTCCATTATCACTTTCTTCCAATGAATCACCTGGTGTAAAATGAAAACTTCCTTTTATTTTTTCATCAAATAAAGTATCTCCTATAGGCTTTTCAATATATGGGTTTAGTCCAAAAGCAAATTCACCTATATATCTTGCTCCTTCATCTGTATCTAAAATTTCATTTAGCTCTTTTGTTTTATTTGATGTTGCTTTAATAATTTTTCCATCTTCAAATTCAAATTTTATATCGTTAAATAAAATACCATTATAGTATGTTTCTGTATTGTATGTTATATAACCATTTACACTATTTCTAACTGGTGCTGAAGCAACTTCTCCATCAGGTATATTAAATGTTCCTACATATTTTTCTGCTGGTATATTTTTTATACTAAAACTTAAATCTGTATTATCTCCAATAATATGTACCTTATCAGTTTTATTCATTAAATCTTTTAATGAGTCCATCGCTTTCGACATTTTTTCATAATCTAAATTACATACTCTAAAGAAAAAATCTTCAAATTCATCTGTATTCATTTTGCTCATTTGTGCCATTGAATTATTAGGATATCTTAAAATACACCATTTTGTATGTTTTACTCTCTCTTCAAAATGCACAGGAGTTGTATAATATTTATTATATAATTCCATGATTTTTTTATCTATTCCATTTAATGCAGATGTATTTGAAGTTGCTCTTATTCCTATGTATGCATCCATATCTTTCATTTTTTCTTTATCATGTTTAGCATACATTTTAATTTGTTCTTCATCAGCATTTTGTAACATTTCTTTTAGAATTTCATAATTAATAATATTAAAATATGGTCTTGCACCTAGTCTTTCAGCATTTCTTATTATTTCTTTAGCTAATGGGATTCCTTCTTCTCCTAGTATTTCTACTAAAATATTTTCTCCTTTTTTGATTTTTACTGAATAAGCTAGTAGATTATTAGCTAACTTTTCATATCTTATATCTTTCATAATCTTCCTTCTCTCGTTTTTATATAATTATATCTTTTTCTTTATTCTGTTTTTATATTTATACCATAAAGGTAGTACTTTTTCAATATTTTTACTCTATCAAATTGACTTTTTTGTAAAAAGCATAGTATATTTATGAACTCTCCACGTAAAGCCATTGACATCATTTTTGTATTTGATATAATCTCATAAAATTAAATTGTTAAAAAGGAAAATTAAAATGATACTAAATTATATTGTAAAACAAAGTGATTTTTATGGCACAATTAATGATGTTTTGATAAAAGAATTTGAATTTTCAAACAGATTAAGGACAAAACTAATTAAAAATCACAAAATCTTCTGTAATAAAAAAATAGCTGACACTCGAAATTCTATACAAGTTGGAGATATTATAACAATTGACCTATCTGAAGAAGAAGATAATTCTAATATTATCCCAACTGATATGAATTTGAATATTTTATATGAAGACGAATGGTTTTTAGTTTTGAATAAACCTCCATTTATACCTATTCATCCTTCTAGTTTACATTATACAGATTCTTTATCAAATGGAGTAAAATTTTATTTTGATCAAATTGGATTGAAGAAAAAAATAAGACCTGTTAATAGATTAGACTTAAATACCTCTGGTATTGTTATTTTTGCAAAATGTGAGTATATTCAAGAACAATTCTCAAAGCAAATGCTTGAAAACTTACTACAAAAAGAGTATTTATGTATTGCTACAGGAATTTTTAATAATAAATCTGGTACTATTGAACTTCCTATTGCTAGAAAGTTAAATAGTATTATTGAAAGATGTGTTAATAATCAAGGAAAACCTTGCATTACTAATTATCAAGTTATAAAAGAATTTGATAATTATTCTCTTGTGAAATGCTTATTAAAAACAGGAAGAACTCATCAAATTAGAGTTCACTTTTCTGCTGTGGGTCATTCTCTTTTAGGCGATTCTCTTTATGGCAAAAAATCTGATTTGATTAATAGACAAGCCTTGCATAGTTATAAAATTCAATTAATTCATCCTATTTCTAAAAAAGAAATGATATTTGAGTGTGATTTACCATCTGATATGAAGAATTTGATTTACTAAATTATTTATAAAAAGACTAGTAGCTTATTATTTATCAATTATTACATTTTCCCCATCCTAAAAATTTTAACAAAAGTTATTCCAAACTTTTGAAAATTTTTGGACGGTCCCCACAAGCCATTTCATAATTTATAAATAATAAGTTACTAGTCTTTTTTTATATTAACTAATTTAACTTAAATATTTGCATTAATAAAATCTATTACCTCAGTCTTATCTCTCATTCCAACAATACGTTGTACTGCTTGTCCGTCTTTAATTAGCACAAGTGTTGGAATACTAGAAATTCCATATTCTGCTGCTAAATCACTTGCTTCATCTACATTTATTTTTACTACTTTTACAGTGTTTGATATTTCTTCTGCTACGCTTTCTACAATTGGAGACATTGCTTTACATGGTCCACACCAATCTGCATAAAAGTCAATTAATACTGGCTTGTCTGAGTTTAAAACTTGTCCTTCAAACTCCTCACTTGATATTTTTAAAGTTTCCATTTTCTTTCCTCCTATTCAATTTTTTAATCTTTATTAATATAAGCAATTTAATTATCTCTAGACATCTTCATTTATATTAATTTTTATATATTTAAAATTTTAATAACATTTTTGTATTTTATAATTTATATTTTAATTGTCATTTATTTGCTTAAATTTAATTGCTTCTAAACCTGCTATCATTCCTTCATATACTGCTTTTGAAATTTGCAATAAACCTCCTGTGCAATCTCCACAAGCATATAAACCTTTAATGTTAGTTTCCATCTTTTCATTTACTACAATTGCATTTTCTTTAATAATTGCACCTAATTTTTTAGCAAATTCAATACTTCCTGCAACTCCTTGTGCAATAAAAATACCTTCTGTTTCTATTTTGCTCTTATCTTCAAATTCTATACACCTTACTTTTTCATCTCCTTGAATTTCTTTAATAGGTTTTGTATCAATAGAAACATTCTCTGCTCTTATTTCTGGTGGTTTTTCTGAATTTGTTAAAATCGTTATATGATTTACAATTGGTATTAAATCGTTAGCTTCTGAAATAGCATATGGCCCGCTTCCTATTATACATACATTTTTATTTTTATAAAAAAAGCCATCACATACAGCACAATAGCTAATGCCTTTACCTTCAAAAGTATCTATTCCTTTTATTTTAGGTTTATTCTTTTTATTTCCTGTTGCTAAAATTACAGCTTTAGATTGATAATTATTCTCAGAAGAAACTACTAAAAATTGCCCTTCTGTCTTTTCTATTTTTATTACCTCTTCTTTTCTTACATCTGCACCAATGTTTCTAGCTTGTCCTATTCCTCTTAAATATAATTGTTTTCCATCTATTTTTTCATCAAACCCATAATAATTTTCAATTCCATTTGTTTTTTCCAAAGCAGACAAATCGCTATATAATACTAATGTTTTAAGATTTGCTCTTGTTGTATATAAACTTGCCGATATTCCTGCAGGTCCTGCACCTATTATAATAACATCATACATATAAAAACCCTTTCTTATCTTAATATAGTCATTATTTAAATTATTTATTTTTATTTTTCTTTTCAAAATCCAATAACCATTGTTTTATTTGTAAGCCCAGCGCATATCCAACTAGTCTTTCATTTACTCCTATTACCCTATGACATGGAATAATAATTGGTAATACATTTCTATGATTTGCCATTCCTACCGCTCTTGCAGCTTTTGGATGATTAATTTCTTTTGCAATTTCTCCATATGTTTTAGTCTCTGCATATGGAATTTTTAACAACGCATTCCAAACCTCTTTCATAAATTCTGTTCCATAGACTTTAATAGGTAATTCAAAATTTTTTCTTGTTCCATTAAAATATTCATTAAATTGTCTTTCTGCTTCCTTAAGTACTGGCGTTTCTTTTTCAATAATTTCTTTTTCAACAATTTTTCTTTTTTCTTTTTCTTGATTAATATTTATTTTTATTATTTGATTTTCTTCTTCAATTATACTTAAAATTCCAATTGGTGTATTCATATACCTAATATATTGCATATTTTTCAACCCTTTTACTATTTATGAGAATTATATCATTTTAGGAAATTAAATGCAAGGTGAGACAAAAATAGACAAATTAAGTCAAAAATAATGAGACAAATGAAGATTGTCCCCATTGTCTCACCCATTGTTTCAATAATAATATCTGTTATTATTGTTTATATTTCCATAAATTCCTGTTGTTGAAATAGTAATAAATTTAATAGAGTATATGTCACAATAAACAAGGCTGTCGTTTTCAAAAGAACGTAGTAATATGTAGCTTGCTCCTACATCTTCTAGAATTCCTATTCTATCTACTAAATTATTAGTGCCAATAAGAAATTCTACTCTCATTAATCTTCCAATTTGCTCTTTTAAAAATGCTGGTGTGTAAATAGGATTTGTTAATATCTCTGGCATACTACTTTGTGGTTGCTCTCCTTGTCTTGTTTCTCTTTTGTAAGATTCATTATTTTCATCTGTTATTGCCATTTTTCTCCTCCTTTTATGTTTGTGAATAAGTTTGAGTTGGCCTATAAAAACAATGGTTTCCAAATCTTGTATGAAATGTTCCTGTTCCATTACTTGGAAATATACCACTACATGTAGGTCTAAATGGATTTAAATACCATAGGCAGTCTCCTATTTCATTTAGTTTGTTTCCTGATAAAGCCCAATCTGCTATGTAATAATGTATTTCAGTTGGTGTCATATTATAGATATTTTGTGGGTTATATTTATTTCGTAATGTTTCAGTTGCACAATCAAATTGTCCTGGTTGATAAATAATGTTTCTTACATTTCCTCCTTGAGATACTCTTGCATATTCTCCATTTGATACATTAACTCTATTTGTAATTACTGTTGCAACAGCTTTCATTCCGTTGTCTCCTTCTCCTCCTGCTTCACATTGCACAATTCTTGCAATTAATTCTCTGTCTGAATAGGCCATAAAATCACCTCTAATATTCCATTATATGATTTATATAATAAATTGTTTCTTTCTTTTTCTCATTTATTATGCTATAATTTTTTTGGTGATAATATTGAAGATTTTATTTAAAAATACAACAAAATATGATAAAAATATGTATGAAAAATTTTTACAATTTCATTATAATAAATTTAATCTTTCGTACACTTTTTATACTGCTATTGTATCGATAGCTTTATTTTATTGTGTTGCAATGCAAGTAATTAACCATAATCTTACTTTTGCTATTATTTTTTGTATTGCATTAAGTGTTTTTTTCTTATGGAGATTTTTACATCCTGTAAAAGAGGTTTCTGAATATTATCATTCTGATAATATTCAATCACAAAAGGAATTTGTTTTCCTTTTTTCAGATAAAAAGTTTAAAATGCGTGATGGAATAAATTTTCAAGTTATGAAATATTCTAACTTATATCGTATTTTTGAAACAAAAGATTTTTTTTATTTATATATAGATAAGCGCCATTCTTATCTAGTTTCAAAGTCTGGTTTTACAAAGGGTTCTTCTTCTGATTTTTCTGATTTTATAAAAAAGAAATATTGGTGGAAATATAAAAAAATTACTTAAAAATTCTATTAAAGGATGTAGCTATCAAGGCTACACCCTTTTTCTTATATAAAAAGTTCCAACAATACAAAAGCAATATCATATCGAACAAATATTTGACATTTTATTTTTATTATGATACAATAGTACAAGTGTTTGGGGTGATACTATGGAAATATATGATAAATTAAAAATACTAGCTGACTCTGCAAAGTATGATGCTTCTTGTAGTTCC
Source organism: uncultured Clostridia bacterium (assembly GCA_947589135.1). Classification (GTDB taxonomy): domain Bacteria; phylum Bacillota; class Clostridia; order TANB77; family CAG-508; genus CAG-269. Next base: position 10,126 of record CANPZT010000014.1, read on the forward strand.
AGTGGAAGTAATAGAAAAAATATAAATAATGGAATAGGAAACGGAGATGTATCTGGAATTTGTCATAGTTGGGGTGCAGATGGAAGATGTATCTCACTATTAAAAATTTTGCTAAGCAATGCTTGTATATATGACTGTAAATATTGTATTAACAGATGTACAAACTCTGTAAAGCGCGCTACTTTTACGCCAAGAGAAATTGCAGATTTAACAATTAACTTTTATAAAAGAAATTATATTGAAGGTCTATTCTTAAGTTCTGCAGTTATTAAATCACCTGACTACACAATGGAAATGTTAATTCAAAGTGTTTCTATTCTGCGAAATGAATACAACTTTAATGGATATATCCATTGCAAAACTATTCCTGGTTGTAGCAAAGAATTAATTGACCAATTAGGAAATTTAGTTGATAGACTTAGTATTAATATTGAGCTACCTTCTAATGATAGTTTAAAATTATTAGCACCACAAAAACAAAAAACTGGAATATTAGAACCTATGAGTTATGTTTCAAATCATATAAAACAAAATAAAATAGATACTAATAGATTTAAAAATAATTTTGTTCCAGCAGGCCAAACAACCCAACTTATTGTAGGTGCTACTCCTGAAAGCGATTTAAAAATTTTAAAGCTTTCTGAAGGTCTTTATAACAAATTAAGTTTAAAACGAGTATATTATTCTGCATATGTAAGTGTAAATAACGACAAAAATTTGCCAACACTTGAAACCCCTCCTCTACTTCGAGAAAATAGATTATACCAAGCAGATTGGCTTCTTCGTTTTTATGGATTTAAAGCTGATGAATTATTAGACGAAGTTCATCCTAATTTCAATCATATTTTAGACCCTAAATGTGATTGGGCATTAAGAAATCTTGATAAATTTCCAATTGAAATTAATACTGCCGACTATTTTACATTATTAAGAATACCTGGAATTGGTGTTATCTCTGCTAAAAAAATCATAAAAGCAAGACGAGAATTTTTGCTAGACTTTGAAGCTTTAAAAAAATTAGGCGTTGTACTAAAAAGAGCAAAATATTTTATCACTTGTAAGGGAAAATACTTTAATAAGGTTTATAAATTTAATCAAAACTTTATAGAAACAAATCTTATTTATCAAGAAAGAAGCTATTTACCAACCCCTGAATTTAAACAACTATCACTATTTGAACAATTAAATCCCACAAAGGAGGATAAAATAAAATGTCTAACTGGAAGCTTATAAATAAAACCTTTTTATATGATGGAACTTTTGATGGACTTTTAACAATTGTATTTGACTGCTATTGTAAGAAAACATTTCCACAAAAAATATATACAGAATCTAACTATACAAATAATTTTTTAGATGATATTTTAATAATAAAAACAGATTATGATAAATCAGAAAGAATATTTAATGGAATTGAAAAAAATATTTGTGCTAAAGCATTATATAATAGCTATTATGCTTTTCTTTCTGATGATAACGAAAAAGAAATAAATATATTAAAATATATATGTACTGGATTTGACCAAGGCCCAAAAATAAATAATATGCTTACAATTTCTTATGTATATAAGGTAATTAATATGCGAAAACAAACTCTTAGTGAATGCCATAAATTTAAGGGGTTACTTCGTTTTCAAGAAATACAAAATAATTTATACTATGCATCAATACATCCTGACCATAATATTATTGAACCTTTAGGACATCATTTTATAAGAAGACTTCCTATGCAAAACTTTATTATCCATGATAAAACAAGAAATCTATGTTTTCTTTATAATAAAAGCGAATATAAAATAATTGATGGTATTAATATAAAAATTCCTGATATTTCTGAAAATGAACAAAAATATCAGGAATTATGGAAAATGTTTTTCAAAACAATTGCAATAAAAGAACGAACAAATCCAAGATGTCAAATGCAATTTATGCCCAAAAAATATTGGAAAGATTTGATAGAAGAGCCTTAATCTCCTATCATCTTTCTTGTTTCATCTTTTACCTTTTTGTCTAATTCTAAAATTTCTTCTACTGTTTTTAATTCCATCGGTTTATGACTATCTAACATTTTTTGTATTCCTTTTGGAATTTGTGTATATGTTATTTTCTTATTTAAAAATGCATCTACTAACACTTCATTAGCAGCATTTAATACTACTTGGTAGCTATGTCCCTTTTCAATTGCTTCAAATGCTAATTTTAAACATTGAAATTTCTCTAAATTTGGCTTTTCAAATACTAATTGTGATATTTCAAATAAATCAATTTTTTCAATATTATTTTTTAATCTTTTTGGATAATTTAAAGCATATGCAATTGGTATTTGCATAGATTTAGGACCTAAATTTGCCATAATTGTTCCATCTACAAATTGTACCATAGAATGCACAATGCTTTTTCTATGAACCACTACTTGTATCTGATCTGGTTCTACATTAAATAACCATTTTGCTTCAATTACTTCGAACCCTTTATTCATCATAGTAGAAGAATCGATAGTTACCTTAGGTCCCATTTTCCAAGTAGGATGATTTAATGCTTGTTCTACCGTTATATCATCTGTTATTTCTTTATCAAAAAATGGTCCGCCTGAAGCTGTTAATAAAATTTTATCTATTTTATTTTGTTGTTCACCTTGTAAACATTGCATAATAGCACTATGTTCACTATCTACTGTCAATAATGTAGCATTATATTTCTTGGCTGTCTCCATAATTAATTTTCCACCAGCTACTAATACCTCTTTATTTGCTAAAGCTACTGTCTTTCCATTTTTTATCATATTATAAGTTGGTTTTAGACCTGCTATTCCTACTAAAGCAGATACACTAATATCAAAATCTGTTAATTTTGATATTTCCTCCATTCCATCTTCTCCACAATAAATATTTAAATATGGATATTTTTCTCTTAACATATTAGCATTTTCTTCTGATATAATATATACATTTTGTGGTTTAAATTCCTCAATTTGTTCCATCAATTTTTGTATATTTTTCCCTGCCACTAATGTTACTGCTTGAAATAAATCAGGATTTTCCCTAATTACATTTAAGGTACTATCTCCAATAGAACCTGTTGAACCAAAAATAGCAACTTTTTTCATATTCTTACTTTTTTATAATATTTTACTATTATAATCTCCTTTCTTTTTTATTTTTTTATACTATAAACCTATATGAAAATATCTTTTTCATATTACATTAAAAACTAACTTTTCAATATTTGTAAATGTCGCATCTTCGTTGTTTAGAACAATATCAAAATTTTCTTTGTAGAATTCTAAATTTCTATCATCTTGCAAGAGTCCAATTGTTATTACATTTTGTAACTTGTCTTTTTCTACCATTTTTTTATCTTCAATCAAATCTCCTACTAATATTCCATATTCTTTCTGTCTTATTTTTTCTTGAAATTCTTTCGACAAATTTCCTTTAATTTTCTTATTTCCAGTATGTATAACATTATCATTAAATTTCTTCATATTTCCATTTTTATCAAATTCGATAAAATTACTAATAATATACATATTTTCAAAATAACAATCATTTGCTTTTAAGAATTGTTCGATTACATTTCCTATTCCTGCTGACAAAATAATAAGTGGTATTTGATTTTGATTAGCTTTTTTTAAAAACTCTCTGGTGCCTTCCCTAAAAATTAATTTACTATCTTTCATGGATTTTTCAAATTTTTCTTTTGTTAAATGATGTTCATAATATAAATTTATACATTTATTATACCATTCTTCCATATAAATTTCTTTTTCTTCATTTTTAATTGTATAATCCATCTCTATAGGTCTGTAATATTTATATAGCTCATTCTGTTTATCTTTAAATTCTTTATCTAGTTCCTTTCCACTAGCATCCCAAGAATCTAAACTTTCAAAAGTCGTAATTGTTCTGTCAAAATCTAAAACAATAAAAGTATTGTCTTTATTTATTTTTAATTTTTCTAATTTATTTGTATTTATATATTCCATTTTTTTACCTCACTCGCATTGTACTATATCTTTTTTTAAATTGCAAATTTATTAAGGCAATATATTTCTAAAAAATATTTAATCAAATATTGAACTTAAAACTCGAAATATGATATATTGTAGGCAATAATATGACTAAAAATTTAAAATTTAAATTATTGTAACTTTTGCTATTTTACTGCATATTTTTAATATAGAACAATTATAAATCTAAAAAAAATTACTATAACATATTTATAATTATTAATAGGTTTATAGGTAAATCCTCTTCTAAAAACCTAAATCTATCATATAAGGATTGGTTAAAAATGAATAAAAACTATAAAGTAGCAATTGTAGGAGCCACTGGTTTGGTTGGCAGAACTGTTTTAAAAGTACTAGAAGAAAGAAATCTTTCTTATCTAAATTATATTCTTTTTTGTTCTAATAAATCAGCAGGAACAAAAATAAAATTTTTTGATACAACATATATTGTTTGTGAATTAAATGAAAATTCTTTTGATGAAGGCTTTGATTTTGCAATTTTCTGTGCAGGAGGTTCAACTTCAGAAAAATATGCACCAATTGCAGCATCTAAAGGGTGCATAGTAGTTGATAATAGTAGCATATTTAGAATGGAGCCTGAAGTACCATTAGTTGTTCCTGAAGTAAATCCTGAAGATATTTCTAAAAATAAAGGTATTATTGCAAATCCTAATTGTTCAACAATTCAAGCTGTTTTACCTTTGAAGGCAATAGATGACAAATACCATATTAAAAGAATCGTTTACTCTACTTATCAAGCAGTTTCTGGCGCTGGTCGTTTTGGTATTGAAGATTTAGAAAATAAATCTGTTGGAAAAAACTTAAAAAAATTTCCTCATTCTATTTATAATAATTGTATTCCTCATATTGACATATTCATGCCTGATGGATATACTAAAGAAGAACATAAAATGATAAACGAAACAAGAAAAATTTTAAATAAGCCTAATTTGCCTATAACAGCTACTACTGTTAGAGTACCAGTTGTAAATTGTCATGGTGAATCAATTAATGTTGAATTAGAAGAAGATTTTGATATTTATGATATTAAAATTTTGCTTCAGAATTTTCCTGGTATTATCGTTGTAGATGATCCAGATAAAAACTACTATCCTTTAGCTAGTCAAGCTGATGGAAATGATGAAGTATTTGTTGGAAGAATTAGACGAGACTTTAGTGTAAAATATGGTTTGAATTTATGGGTAGTTGCTGACAATTTACGAAAAGGCGCTGCAACAAATGCTGTACAAATTCTAGAAAAATTAATAGAAAATTAGGTTTTTTACAATTATCGAAATAATTGTAAAAGTAAGGAGGATTTTATGAAACAAATTCTATTTAAAGGTTGTGGTACTGCAATTGCCACTCCATTTAATGAACAAGGAGTAAATCTTACTGAATTTAAAAGACTATTAGATTTTCAAATTTCTAATCATGTAGATGCCATTATTGTTTGTGGTACTACTGGCGAATCTTCAACTATGACAAAACAAGAAAAAATTGACTTAATTACATGTGCTGTTAAGACATCTAATAAAAAAGTTCCTATTATTGTTGGAACTGGTTCTAATAATACAGAACAAGCAATTGAAAATAGTAAACTTGCAGAAAGTTTAGGAGCTGATGGATTATTAGTAGTTACTCCATATTATAATAAATGTACACAAGATGGTCTAATAACTCATTACAAAGCAATTGCCGAAAGTGTTTCTATTCCTATTATTTTATATAGTGTACCTAGTAGAACAGGTGTTAATATTGAACCTAAAACTTGTTTAGAACTTTCTAAAATTCCCAACATTGTTGCAATTAAAGAAGCAAGTGGAAATATCTCTCAAGTTGCAAAAATTGCTAGCTTATGTGGAGATAATTTAAATATATATTCTGGTAATGATGACCAAATTGTTCCTATCCTATCACTGGGTGGAATGGGTGTTATATCTGTTCTTTCTAATATAAAACCAGAACTTACGCATAATATGGTTCAATCTTTCTTTGATGGTAATATAGAAACAGCTAGAAAATTACAATTGGATTCTCTTCCTCTTATCAATTTATTATTTTCAGAGGTTAATCCAATCCCTGTAAAAGCTGCTTTAAATATACTTGGATTTAACTTTGGAAATCCTCGACTTCCTTTAACTCCTATTTCTAGTAAAAATCTGGAATTGTTAAAAGAAGCATTGTCTATGAATTATTAGTATGATATAATAAAATGGAATTACATATGAATAAAAGAAGGTTATTTATAAATGAAACAACAATTAAAAATACAAATAGATAATAATAAAGAATTTCAAGAAATTATTAAAGAACTAATTACAAATGAAACTGTTCAACAAATGAAAAATTATAGGCAACATTATGAAACAACTTGTTTTGAACATTGCTATATTGCTGCATATTACTGCTATATAATTTGTAAAAAATATAATTTAGATTATAAATCAGCAACACGAGCTGCTATGCTTCATGATTTATTTTTATATGATTGGAGAGTAAAAGATGGTCGAAAGGGCTTTCATGCATTTACTCATGGAAAGCTAGCTTGTAAAAATGCTTCTGAACTTTTCGATTTAAATGAAAAAGAAAAAGATATTATTATAAAGCATATGTGGCCTGTAACTATTTCTTTTCCAAAATCAATTGAAGGTTTTATTTTAACTTTTGTTGACAAATATTGTGCTACATCAGAATCTATACAAGTTATGAAAGCAAGATTATTTATGAAAAGAGCTTTTCGTTATGCTTATTTATGTTTAAGTTTATTTATTATTAAGATATAGATAAACAATCTAAAGTAATTGATAAATCTCAAAAACATTAAAAAAAGATAAAACCATACTTTTGTTGACACAAGAAAGAAACTTGAACATCAAAAAAGAAAAAGATTTTATTTTATAAAGATAAAAGCACTACTACAAAATACATAGCAGTGCTTTTTTGGTATCTTAATTTTTTTATCATATTTTTGTACTTTTATTTTACCCGACTTTCTATTCAGCTTTAGAAATAAACTACATACTGAAATTATCAATTTTTTGAATAATCTGAGCAATGAAAGCAAATGACTCTAGCTGAGCAGGCATGTAAATTATAATCTGTTCTCCATTACAATTCACTTTAAAGTCTGATAATTTTTCAACTGATATTAGATTTTGAAAAGGCGTTGCAAAAATTTTATTGAATTTGTTACCTTCTTTAGATGAAAAAGAAATTCTGTATTCATCTCCTATTATTGTCATAGAAAACACCTCTTTATAATGCACTTGTTCACTTGCAATTTTTTGAACTTTTTGAATAGCTTGTGCTTCGATTCTTGAGACATAACCTTGAGATATATTCAATTTCTCAGCAATCTCTTTCTGTGGAACATCTGCTATTTTATAGAGAAGTATTATTCTGTGCTTTTCTTCTAGACAATTTAAAATGATACTAACTACTTTAATGAACTCTTCTCTTTCTATTATTTTCTCAACAAAATTAGAACTAGAATCTACAATCGTATCTACCAAAGTAAGTTCATTATCGTCATCATCATTTCCGATAGGCTCATCAATAGAAATATTACCTACACATATATTAGCTTTTCTATAATGCATAAAAATTTCATTATTTATACACCGTGAAGCATATGTTCCAAAAGTAATATTTTTAGATTCATCAAAAGTAATAGCAGCTTTTACTAATCCAATTGTACCTATAGAAACAAGATCTTCATAATCTGAAGAATTTGAGGTTACTTTCCACAATTTCTGTACTAAATAATAAACTAGACCCTGATTGTCTAAAACAAGGTGTTCATTATCACTACTAAGTTTCATACACATAAAGTAACTCCTTTCTGTATTGATATTAGTTTAAAGCTAAAAAAATTAAAATACCACCTCTAAAATTCTACAAGGCTATAGCCCATGCTATATATTTTATCACAATTTTACAATAATTTCAAATTTTTATAAAATTTAATAAGTGAATTATCATAATAACCACAAAAAAAACCACCATAAAATCTTTTGGTGGTTACTTTATATCTTTATAATTATTATACTTTCTATACATAATTATTACAATTAATATTATTGCTATAATACTAGTTGTTATTATTACAATATTCTCTCCCGTTTGTGGCAATATTCTATTAGCCGTAGTACTATCTAATACCTTTTCAGATGCACTTTCTTTATTAATTACAGTGACACTACAAGTAGCTTTTTGGGTACCATCTGTATTTGAAACAGTTATTGCTGCAGAGCCAATCCCTTTTGCAGTAATTTTTCCATTTTCTACACTTACAATATTTGAATTACTACTAGACCATAATAAATCTTTATCAGTAGCATTATTTGGCAAAATAGTAGCAACAAGTGTTTCTGTATCTCCAATATATAATGATATTGATGATTTATTTAAGAAAATTGATGTTATTGGAATTATAGTAGGTTCTGTAGAAGTTTCTTTTTTTATTACCGTTACATTACAAGTATCTTTGTATTTACCATCTTCTGTTGAAACAGTAATTATAGTATTTCCAATACTTCTTGCTGTTATTTTTCCATTTTCAACAATTGCGACATTTTCATTACTGCTAGACCATCTTACTTTTGTAGATGAATCCATTTCAATAAAACTAACTGTTAAAGTTTCACTTTCATTTTCTTTTAGTGATAATTCATTTTTATTCAAATGGATAGCCCCCATTGTTGTTATAGGAGGTTCTTCACTACTATCTATAGTTCTAAATTCTATTCCTTTCTTTTGTGCATATGTTTGAGTTGTAGAACCTTCGTTTCCATATAAAATTAAATCAGAAGAACAAAGTTCAAAAACATTTGTATCATAATTATTATTATAATATTCTAAATTATCATTATAAATATACACTTTTTTAAGGCTTTTGCATCCTCTAAATTCACTACCAATAAATTTTTGTATATTTTTAGGAATAATTATTTCTTTAATACCCGTATCTATAAAACATCCCTGATTTATGAAAGTTAAATTAGATGGAATATTAATATTATTTAAATTTTTGCAACCTATAAATACTTGCCAATCCATATATGTTAAACTTTCTGGTAAAATAACATTTTCTAGATTTTCACATTCACAGAAAGCCCATCCTCCAATTGTTGTTATTCCTTCACTAACTACAATATTTTTTATTTTACTATGTTCAAAAGCATGAGCTCCAATAGCTACAACATTATGCCCATCTATTGTACTTGGAATTGTTAAATCGCTTTTCGAACCATTATATGCTGTTATCGTAGCATTTCCATTAGTATCAAGAGTATAAGTGAAATCAGAAGCTCCATACGACTTTATAGTAAATACTACTATAATAAATAAACTAATTAATAAAATTTTATATATATTTTTTACCATTGTTAATCTCCTTCATTTCTATTCTACAATATAATACAAATTTTTGCAATAAAAACAATTATGTTTTTCATTGAATAGATGTTAATGACTTACTTAAAGACATTAGCGACAAATTTTAGATAAAAATTCCTGAAAATTGTTTGATAAATATAAAAAAATAATGCTATACTAATAATAGCTTAAGTGAAAGATATCCATTCATGGTAGCAACACTAGATATGTGAGGAGAACACATATCTTTTTTTATTCAAAAAAACAGAGCAGGTAGAGAACTGCTTAATAATTGAATTAAAAGAGAATCAGACTTGCAAACTTGAACTTGTAAAACTTAAATTATAGTTTTTTAGATATTTTTTAGATAAAACAAAAAAAGACTTAAACAAAAAATTCTGTAAGTCTTGATTTTACTTGGTGGCTTGAAGTGGAATCGAACCACTGACACGGGGATTTTCAGTCCCCTGCTCTACCAACTGAGCTATCAAGCCAAATATATATAAAAAAGCGCAAAGCGCAATTTATTTTTAAAAAATGGCGACCCGGAACGGGCTCGAACCGTCGACCTCTAGCGTGACAGGCTAGCGTTCTAACCAACTGAACTACCGGGCCATTAAATAATGGTGGTCGCTATAGGGCTCGAACCTATGACCCCCTGCTTGTAAGGCAGATGCTCTCCCAGCTGAGCTAAGCGAC
>CANPZT010000015.1 GCA_947589135.1 uncultured Clostridia bacterium
TTAATAACATTCCTAATAAAAATGAATTTCTTGCTTTTCTTTGCATTGGATTTGTTGCCATGACAAATTCCTCCCTTAATCTTATTTTTTTTATATTTTTTTACAAAATATCCATCTATTTTATTTTAACTCAATTAATTTTCAAAATCAATAAATTGAGTATTTGTAATCAAAAGTTAATGTTATTGTAATATTTTTGTAATATTTCAATGTCAGATTTGTTAAAATTACTATGCATTTTGGTCATAAGAAAAGTGTCAAAAAGAATAGTTCCCTTTGACACTTTCTTAAAAACAAAATTTTTTTATTGCATTTGCTACGCCTTCTTCGTTATTAGAATCTGTTATATAATTTGCTTCATTCTCTATAATAGGTGTGCTCCCTTTCATAGCAATTCCTAATCCTGCATTTTTTATCATTTCTTTATCGTTTATATTATCTCCAATTGCAATTACTTCTTCTTTTTTTATATTTAATTTTTTTATTAAATATTCTATTGCGTTCCATTTGTCTACATCTTTTAATGAAATTTCTGTATAGTAATATTCTATTGAAATATCTTCCGTTCCTTGTTTTATTACTTTTCTTGATATATGTGAAACATCTAATACTCTAATTCCATCTATATTTCTTAATTTTCTTATTATAGAATTAAAAATTGTTTTATTTTCATCACATACTGTAATTTTCAGAAATTTTTCTTCTGTATCTTGTATATATTTATACATATTTTTAACAATATTAATTATTGTTTTTTTATTATCTTCTTTTTTTAAATTTTCTTTATGATAATATAAAACATTATATTTTAATCCTGTAGCTAAAATTGCTTTTTCTGTGTATACATTGTATGATATGCTATTTTGTTCGCATATATTTATAATTTCTAAAACTTTTTGTTTTGACATATATTTTTCGTATATTATATCATCATTTTTCATATCATAAATAAGAGCTCCATTTCCCGCAATAAAATAATTGTTGCTCCCTATTTCTTTTGCTATTGCTTGAATAGAATTTATTGGTCTTCCAGAAGCAATTATAATTTCTGTTCCTTTTTCAATTGCTTGTTTTATTACTTTTTTTGTGTTTTCTGTAACAATTCCATAACTATTTAGCATTGTTCCATCTAAATCTATTGCTACTAATTTATACATAAAATTTCTCCTTTATTTTTTCTTTTTAAATTTAAACCTTCTGAATTATTATATAAAATTATATATTTTTTATTTTCAAATATTTTATAGTTTAGTGTTTAACAATAAATATATTTTACTATATATTTTTTTTAAAATCAACAAAATATTTTTGTAAAAATTTCCTGTTTATTTTTTATTGTTTTTGCAAATGATAGTATTAGAAAAAGCAAAAAAGTTTTTTCAAATGTAATATTACAGGAGGTGAAAAAACATGGCAAACTCAAGCAATAGAAAATTAGTTCCAGAAGCTATGACAGCTTTAGATAAATTCAAATATGAAGTAGCTAGTGAAGTTGGTGTTAACTTAAAAGATGGATATAACGGAGATTTAACATCTAAAGATGCTGGTAAAATCGGTGGACAAATGGTTAAGAAAATGATAGAACAAGCTGAAAGAAATATGAAATAGTTTTTTTACTAATATTTATAACTTTTATATGCTAAAGTTCTAATAAAATAGTAACCTATAATATTAATTAAGGCAAGAAGTTAAATTTTGTTTTTATGTTTTATAGTCAATTATTCAGCTGTATAAATTGTCTGCAATATAATTAGTACCTTAGAAGCTAATTTAAATAATACATAAAGGCAGGATTTGATTTCCTGCCTTTTATATATTATTTAGATATTTATTTATGCTTCTGGTTCTACTAGACCATAATTTTTTCCATCTTTTAATTTATGTATAACATTTACTTTACCTGTATCGACGTTTATAAACACTAAGAAATTATGTGATGGTTTTTCTTGTAATTTTAAAACAGCATCTTCTGGTGTAATTGGTTTAATTTCATAATATGATGTTTTTATTATCTCATTGCTTATTTCAGATATTGCATCTCCACCTACTCCCATTGTTTTTAAAGATGCATCTTTCATCATTTTTTCTTTTTTTGTTTTTGCTTTTCTAATTTGTCCTTCTAATATATCAATATCTTTATCTATAGAAGCATACATATCTTTATCTTCTGTTACTGCTCTATACTTTTCTCCATTTGCTGTTACATAGATTTCAGCAATTTGTTCATTTTTCTCTGTTTTTAGTGTTACCTCTGCTTCTGCATCTTCAAAGTATTTATCTATTCTGTCTAACTTTTTTTCTACATAGTCATTAATAGCTTCTGTTATCTTTAGTTCCTTTCCTGTTATTTTTATTTTCATAAAAATCGCTCCCTTCTTCTCTTCGTTATTTTTTACGTTATATGATTTATTATATATGTTTCTTTATTTTTTTGCAAGTTATATTAATGTTTTTATTTTTTATATTAGTGTGACATACCTATTGCAAACCTATATATTAATAAATTTTTTTATAAACATAAAAAAATTTATAAAAATCTTTCATATCTTTGTTCTTCTTTCTAAAACATTTCTTCTAATTTATATTCTTTTTCTAATTTCTCATTAAAATATAATTTAGTAATTAATTTAAATTCTTCTAAAGATTGATCTTTTATATTAAATGAATATATTTTTTTTGCAGGTGCTGTTATTGTATATCTTATAGCACTTTGTGTGCTTTTATTTGTTTTTATACATGATTTATCTTGTTTACTACATGTTTCACATTTAAATCCATTATCTCGTAAACTAAAATATTTTAACTTTTCTTTTTCTTTGCAACTTACACATTCGTTAATTTTAGGTGTAAATCCTAGAATACATAATAATCTCAATTTAAATACACTTAATATAAAATCAAGATTTTCTTCCATTTCTGATATAGTATATAGTGTATTTAATAATAATTGTAGTATTTGGTAACAATTTTGGTTTTCGTGTGTTACATCTTGTATTATTTTATTTATATGAACTGCATATTTTAGTTTGTCCAAATCTGTTCTTAGATTGTAAAACACTTCAATTGGTTCTACAGAATTAATATGATATGTATTTGTTCCTTTGTACATCAAATATTCTCCAAAGCAAAATATCTGTGTTCCAGCTAAAAGAGCACTTTTAGGTCTTCTTGCTCCTTTAGCTACACAAGATATTTTTCCGTATTCCTGGTGTTAACATTGTAAGCATTTTATCAAAGTCACCTAAATTATTTTCTGCTAATATAATTCCATTTATTTTTACATTTGACATTTTGTTTTTATCCACCTTTTAATCTTGTTTTTTTATTTCACTATGATTTTCTAAATTTAAGTTTGTTATTTCTTGTATTTCTTTAATATTATTTTCTATATTTTCTATTTGTTTTAATTCTAAAAAGGCATTGATATCACCTGTATTTTTAAAGGCATCCCATGCTATTTTTTTTATCATAAGCTCACTTCCTTTTATAAAGTTTTACCTTTAATTTTATCTTTTGCATTTTTTAACAATTTATACAACATTTTAAAAAGTTTTGAACTTTTTTATAATAGTATCATTTTCTTGCCAGTCTTCTTTTACTTTTACCCATGTTTTTAAATTTACCTTTAATCCAAAATTTTTTTCCATGTCTATTCTAGCAAGTCTTCCAATTTTTTTTAACATTTCTCCATTTTTTCCTATAATAATTCCTTTATGAGAATTTCTTAAACAATATATTGTTGCTTCAATATCATATATATCTTCTCCATTTTTATTTTTTCTTTGTTTCATTTTTTCTACTTCTATATATATACCATGTGGTACTTCGTCTTGCAATAGTTTTAGTGCTTTTTCCCTTATTGTTTCTTCTGCTAGTTGCTTTAATGTTTGGTCTGTATATTCTTCTATATCATAATATGCAGGACCTGATTTTAGGTTCTTTTCTATTTCATCTAAAACAATATTTCTATATTTTGTATTTGTTGCAGATATTGGTATCACCGCTTGAAAATCATATTCTTTACTATAAATGTCAATTAATTTTAATAAACTTTCTCTTTTTACTAAATCTATTTTATTTATTAATAATATTGTTTTCCTTTTTGCTTGTTTTATTTTTTCTAATATAATTCTGTCACCTTTTCCTATATCTTTGCTCGTTGCTTCAATTAAAAATAAAATTATATCAGTGTCTGCAATGCTTGTAAAAGATGTTTCTACCATTGTTTCATTTAACTTTGTTTTTGGTTTATGAATTCCTGGTGTGTCAATAAATATTATTTGTGAGTTTTCTCTATTTACTATTCCTTTAATTGCCGTTCTAGTTGTTTGTACTTTATTTGCAATTGCTGCTATCTTTTCTCCTACTAATAAATTAAGTAATGTTGATTTTCCTACATTTGTTCTTCCTATTAATGTTACAAATCCTGATTTGAATTCTGCCATATTTGCTTTCATTCCTTTCAATGCATAAATTGATTTATTATTATTATACACTATTTTTTTGCTAAATTTGTAGAATTTAAAGTTTTTTATATAATTTTTTATAAAGTAACTAGAGGTCAGCATTCGCCAACCTCTTTGCTTTTATAGTTCACTCTCTTTTGCCAATATCTCTTTTTTTGCCATGTATAGCATTAAAAAAAATATTGCATGGCCAAGAACTACGGCTGCCATTATAGGCAAGGGCCTTACTAATAAGTATTTTAAAATACATACAGCTATAAGAACTGCTACCCAATACCAAATTTTCATTGGCACTTTTTTTAATGAGTACATAGTTTTTCTTATAGCCATTTTTTTCAACACTTTTTTAAAAGCCCTTCCATCCCTCAGATTGTCACATTCTACCATGGTCATTCTCCTTCCTACAAATGACTATAAAAATTGCATGTTACTATTTAATATTTTATCATATTTAATATAATTTTGCAAACTTTATGGTAACAATATCTAAAAAATCAAAATGGCCCACTTTTTTCAAGTGAGCCTTCTATAACTCTTTTACGCATATGCTTGGCGCTTTTTAAAATTAAGTAAGTTTGTAATTTCATTTTCTGTATTTTTTGCTCTTTTTGTTTTTCTAGCTCTTTCTTGTTCAAGCTCTCTTTTTTGTTTTTCTGCAACTGATTGACAAATTGCTTTTTGATATGTAAAGTGTGTATCTTGTGCTATCTTACTCCAATTATATTCATTTCTTACTTTATTTTTTGCTTTTTTTGTTATGTCTGCACATAGTTTATGATCATATAATAATTCCAATATAGAATCTGCAATTGAGTTTGGATTTCCACAATATGTTTTCATTCCATTTACCCTATGTTCTACAATTTCATTTAGACCTCCAATGTCTGATACTACTACTGGATTTTCTGACAACATTGCTTCTAGTGCTACAATTCCAAATGGTTCATATGTACTTGGAAATACCGCTATATCTGCTGCTTTATACATTCTTTGTACATCTTTTCCTACCATATGTCCTGCAAAATATACTTTATTTGATATTCCCATTGCATTTACTTGTGCTTTTAGCTCATCTATCATTCCACCTTTTCCACATATTACAAGTTTACTATCTCTATAACCTTCTAATATTTTTGGCATAGCTGAAATTAAGTGTTGTACTCCTTTTTCATATACTAGTCTTCCCATAAATAGTATTATTTTTTCGTTGTCCATAGCATATCTTCTTCTGAAATTATAATCTCTTTCTATTCCATTAAATAAACTCATATTTACTCCATTTGGTACTACATTTATTTTTTCATAAGGTAAACCAAATAGTCTTTGTAGTTCATTTTTCATATAATTACTATTTACTATTACTTCTGCTGATTCATATGTTAACATCCATTCTGTATCATTTATATATCTTTGTGTTTCATCATGGATTCCGCTATTTCTTCCTGCTTCTGTTGCATGTATTGTTGAAACTATTGGTATGTTGTATGAATTTTTTAGTGTTTTAGCAGCATATGCAACTAACCAGTCATGAGCATGTATTACATCAAAATTTCCTTCTTTTAACATAATTTCGTTTGCTTTTGCTACCATATTAAAATTCATTTGCATAACCCAGTCAATAAAGTTGTTCGGATTAATCATATAGTTATCTACTCTATATACTTTTACTCCTTTGTCATCTTCAAAATATGGAGCATCTCCATCTCTATATGTAATTACTGTAACATCATGTCCATCTTTTAATAATGTTTTTGATAAATCATATACTACTCTTGATATTCCTCCTA
Source organism: uncultured Clostridia bacterium (assembly GCA_947589135.1). GTDB lineage: Bacteria > Bacillota > Clostridia > TANB77 > CAG-508 > CAG-269. Next base: position 6,254 of record CANPZT010000015.1, read on the forward strand.
CTACTCTTGGTGGGTATTCCCATGATAACATCAATATTTTCATTGATACGCTCCTTTTTTATAATATTTTCTTTTGTTATAATTTTATTTTTTTCGACTTTTTTCTTATTGTTTCTATTGTATCTATTTTTTATAAAAAAGTAAATGCTTTTTTCAATTTTTTTTATTTTTATTAATTATTTGTTCTTAATTTATCTTAATATACCTAATTTAAAAAACAAAAATTAATTAAATTTTTTCTCTATAAAGGACGTATCATAATTATTATCTCTAAAATCTTTATCATTTAAAATTTTTAATATAAAATCTGTATTTGTGGTAATTCCATCAACAACTAGCTCGGCAACTGCACTTTTCATTTTTGCAATTGATTCATTTCTATTTTTTCCATGTACAATAATTTTTGCTATCATAGAATCATAAGTTGGAGGAATTTTGTAACCTGTATAAATTGCTGTGTCAATTCTAATTCCATTTCCTCCAGGTAAATGTAAATCTGTAATAGTTCCTGCACAAGGCATAAAATTCTTTTCCGGATTTTCTGCATTAATTCTTACCTCCATGCTATGACCTGTAATAGTAATATCCTTTTGTGTATATTGCAATCTTTCTCCACTTGCTATTCTAATCTGTTCTTTAATAATGTCTACACCTGTTACCATTTCTGTAACTGGGTGTTCTACTTGTACTCTTGTGTTCATCTCCATAAAATAAAACTTTTTATTTTTGTCTACTAAAAATTCAATTGTTCCTGCATTTGTATATCCAATTTCTTTTACGGCTCTAACTGCAATATCTCCCATCTTTTTTCTTGTTTTATCATCTAAAACGCTTGAAGGTGTTTCTTCTAAAATTTTTTGATTTCTTCGTTGTATTGAACAATCTCTTTCTCCTAAATGAATGCAGTTACCATGTTCATCAGCTAATACTTGTATTTCAACATGTCTTGGATTTTCTATAAATTTTTCTAAATATAAGCTATCATCATTAAAAGAAATTTTAGCTTCTTGCTTTACTAAATCATATTCTTTTTCCAACTCTGGCTTAGAATAAGCAATTCTAATACCTCTTCCTCCGCCACCTGCTGATGCTTTAAGTATTACTGGATATCCAATTTTTTGTGCAAGTTCTATTGCCTGTTCTTTAGAATATATCAATCCTTCTGATCCTGGTACTACTGGAACTCCTGCCTTTTTCATAGTTTCTTTTGCCTTTGATTTATTTCCCAATAATTCAATTAATTTATAATTAGGACCTATAAACTTAATTCCCATTTCCTCGCATATTTTAGCAAAACTACTATTTTCTGATAAGAAACCAAAACCTGGATGTATGCTATCTGCACCAGTCAAACAAGCAGCTTCTAATATTGCTTTCATATTTAAGTAACTTTTACTAGATGGTGCTGGACCAATACAAATAGACTCATCAGCTAATGTTGTATGTAAAGCCTTTTTATCAGCTTCTGAATAAATAGCTACTGTTCTAATCCCCATTTCTCTACATGCTCTAATAATCCTAACAGCAATCTCTCCACGATTTGCAATCAATACTTTTTTTAACATAACTATATCCTTTCTGAGACAAAGGGGACAGTCTTCATTTGTCTCACATTATTTGTCATTTTTTGTCATTTTCTGTTGTTTTTGTTTTTGCTTTTTTCTACAAAATTCGACTTGTTTTATGAGACAAATGAAGACTGTCCCCTTTGTCTCATTTTTCAAACAACTGCAAAGGTTAATTCTCCTTTGACTGCTACTTTTCCGGTTTATAGTAGCTATTGCTTCTCCTATTCCTATTGGTCCTTTTCTTTTTATTATTTTAACTTCTAATTTTAATTTATCTCCTGGTACTACTTGTTTTTTTAATCTTAATTTGTCTATACCTCCAAATAATGCATTTTTTCCTTTGTTTTCTTCCATTGATAAAATTGCTACAGCTCCTGTTTGTGCTAATGCTTCTACTATTAGTACACCTGGCATTATTGGATTTCCTGGAAAATGTCCTTTAAAATAATACTCACTTTCATTAACATGTTTATATGCTATTGCACTTTCTCCTGGTGTATATTCTTCTACTTCATCTATCATTAAAAAAGGTTCTCTTTGTGGAATAATTTTTTTTATTCCTTCTTTATCTAATAACATATTATACCTCTTTCCTTTCATCCCATTTTATTACTTCAACTTATTTTTCAATTAAAACTATTATAAAAATTATCTGTTAACTTAATCTATCTTATTTTAAATAATGGCATTCCATATTCTACTATATCTTCATTCTTTACACATACTTCTATGATTTCTCCATCAAATTCTGATTCAATTTCATTCATTAATTTCATTGCTTCTATAATGCATAAAACTTGACCTTTGTGAACTTTGTCTCCTACTTTTACAAATGGGGATTTGTCTGGTGACGAACTTTCGTAAAAAGTTCCCACCATAGGACTTTTTACTATCTTAAAGTTCTCTTCTTGTTTTTTATCTTTTTCTTGTTCCCCTTTTTGTACTGCTACTAAGCTACTTTCTTGTTTTTTTTGTACTACTGGAACTGTCATTGGACTACTTGCCTCTATTACACTCGCCTGTGGTGCAGTAATTACTACTTCCTTGTGCGAATTTTTAGTCATACTAATTTTTATTCCATCTGGGAATTCAATTTCTAATGAATCAAGTTTTGAATTTCCCATATCATCCATCAACTTTTTAATATCTTTATAATCCATATAAAATCATCTTCCTTTCTTAATTAAAGGGCTTTAAGGAAGTTCTTTAAAATCTCTCCAAAAAAGGAAATTAAGAAACGTCCCTAAATTCCTTTAAATTTTCTTTAATAAAATACTACTATTGTGTCCTCCAAATCCTAATGAGTTTGACATTGCATATTTGATTTCTTGGTTTCTTCCTTTATTTGGTACTATGTCTAAGTCACATTCTTCATCTGGTACTTTATAGTTTATTGTTGCTGGTATAAATCCTTCTTGTATTGCTTTGCTACATACTATTGCCTCTATTCCTCCTGCTGCTCCAAGTAAGTGTCCTGTATGTCCTTTTGTTGAGCTTACCATTACTTTTTTTGATGCTTCTTCTCCTAATGCTGTTTTTATTGCTTGTGTTTCACATGAGTCATTTAAATGTGTTGATGTACCATGTGCATTAATATATGTAATTTCTTCTGGTTTTACATTTGCTTCTTCCATTGCTAGTTTCATTGCTCTTGCTCCACCTTCTCCATTTGGTGCTGGAGATGTAATGTGGTATGCATCTGATGTTGCTCCATATCCTACTATTTCAGCATATATTTTTGCTCCTCTTTTTTTCGCATGTTCATATTCTTCTAATACAATTATTCCTGCTCCTTCTCCCATTACAAATCCATTTCTTTCTTTGTCAAATGGGATACTTGCTCTTGATTTATCTTCAGATTTACTTAATGCTTTAATATTTGTAAATCCTGCTACACTTAATGGAGTAATTGAAGCTTCTGTTCCCCCTGCTATAATAATATCTTGATATCCATGTTTAATCATTCTGTAACTTTCCCCAATACAATGTGTTCCTGTAGCACATGCTGTTACCATTGCAACTGATTCTCCTTTTGCTCCAATATCAATTGCTACATTTCCTGTTGCCATATTAGAAATTGCCATTGGTATATACATTGGAGAAACTCTATCTGGGCCCTTTTCTACACATTTTTGATTTTCATTTTCTATTGTTTCAACTCCACCAATTCCTGAACCTAGTATAATTCCTACTCTTTCCATATTTTCTTTTTCTTTATCTAGGTTACTATCTTTCCAAGCTTCTCTTGCTGCAATCATTGCATATTGAGAAAATTTATCTAATCTTTTGGCTTCTCTTCTTTCAAAATAATCCTCTGGATTATACCCTTTTATTTCCGCTGCTAATTTTACTTTAAAATTACTTGTATCAAATGCCGTAATTTTATCAATACCACATTTTCCTTCTTTTATACCTTTCCAAAACTCCTCTACATTATTTCCAATTGGAGTAATAGCTCCAAGTCCTGTTATTACAACTCTTTTTTCCATTTTTTCTCCTTTCAATAATTATGGGGCATTCCTTAAAATTCCTTCAAAAAGGGATTTTTGGACACTCCTTATCTCCATTTTTAATCTACTTTTAATTTTTTCACATTACCATTCCACCATCAACATTAATAACTTGCCCTGTGATGTATGAACTTTTTTCTGAACCTAAAAAATAAATCAATTCTGCAACTTCTTTAGCTGTCCCCATTCTTTTTAATGGTATTTGATTATAGATAGATTCCTTTATAGAGTCAGATAAAACATTTGTCATATCTGTTTCTATAAATCCTGGCGCTACTGCATTTGCACGAATATTTCTTGATGCTAATTCTTTTGCTATGCTTTTTGTAAATCCGATTATTCCTGCTTTAGATGCAGAATAGTTACATTGACCTGCATTTCCAGAAACACCTACAACTGACGATAAATTAATGATACTACCATTTCGTTGTTTCATCATATATTTCGTAACAGCTTTTGTAACTAAAAACGTACCTTTCAAATTAATTTCCATTACTCTGTCAAATTCTTCTTCTTTCATTCTCATCAGCAGATTATCTTTTGTTATTCCTGCATTATTAACTAATACATCGATTTTTCCAAATTTATCTATTGCTTGTTTTACTATTTCATCAATTTCTTGTTGATTAGAAACATCTGCTTTTAAAATTAAACTTTCAACACCTTTTTCATCAAACTCTTTTTTCAAAGATTCTACATCTGTTTTATCTGATACATAATTTATTACTACATTATATCGATGTTCTGCATAAGTTAAAGCTACTTGCTTTCCAATTCCTCTTGATCCACCTGTTACAAAAACTACATTATTTTCACTCATTTTTTCCTCCTAAAATATATTTTTCAATTTGAATTTATTAAATTTCTTTTGTTTTAAATAACACTTATTTTTCTTTATTTATATAATTTTCTAAAGTCTCTAAACTATTTATATTCACTATGTTTGCTTCTTTGTTATCTTTTTTTACAAATCCTGTTAAGGTCTTTCCTGGTCCTATTTCAACATATTCCTCAACTTTTTCTTTTTCCATTAGCTTAATTGCTTTATCAAATCTTACAGGACTGATAATGTGATTAGCAAGAATTTCTTTTATATTATCTTTTTCTTGATAATAAGTTCCATCTATGTTTTTAATTACTTTTATTTCATTTATTTGATTAAAACTTATTTTTTCCAATTCTTTTGAATAGGCTTCTTTTGCTGCTTTTAGTTCACTTGTATGAAAAGGTCCACTTGTATTAAGTTTTATTATTCTTTTTGCTCCTGCTTTTTTTAACTTTTCTATTGTTTCATCAATTGCATCTAGTTTTCCTGATATAGCTGTTTGTACTTGACAATTATAATTAGCAGGTACTACAAATTTTCCTTGTTTTTTCATTTCATTGCATACTTCTTCAATTTTTGAAGAATCTAATCCTATAACTGCTGCCATTGAATATTTTTCATCAGGAACTAAGGTTTCCATGCAATATCCTCTTTTTTGTATTAATCTAATTCCATCTTCAAAACTAATAATACCAGCATAAATCAAAGCTACATATTCTCCTAAACTTAATCCAACCGCAATTTCTGCTTTGATATTATTACTTTTTAGCACTTCTAAAATTGCTAAACTTGTTGTTAGTATTGCAATTTGTGTATATTTTGTTTGATTTAACATTTCCTCTTCATATTTTTCATAAATATCTTTTCCCATTCCAACAACTTGCGTTCCTTGACCTGGAAATAAAAATGCTCTTTTCATATTTTCTTTTTCCTTTCTTTAGTTGCCAGAGGTTGCCAACGGTTCCGGGTTTAAATGGCAACATATTAAAATTTATAATTGATATGTTAAAAAACTAATATGTTGCCATTTAAACCCGGAACCGTTGGCAACCTCTGGCAACCTCTAAATTTCTAGTAGAATTGTCCCTGTGTTTAGTCCTCCACCATATCCTAATAAGATTATTTTATCGCCTTTTTTTAATAAATTTCCTTTTATCATCTCATCTAATGCGATTGGTATACTAGCACAAAATGTGTTTCCTGTATACTTAATGTTTGTATATATTTTATTTGCGTCTATATTTAACCTTGTTGCTATTGCTTTAATTATTTTTATATTTGATTGATGTGGCACGATGTATTTTATATTTTCCATTGTTTCATTTGATTTTTTTAACAATTGCTTTATATTTTTTACTGTATCTGTTACAGCATATTTGTATATTTCTTTTCCATTCATAAATATATTTTCATTTGATTTGCAAATTAGAATTTCGTTGTTTCTTCCGTCTGCTTTTATATTTGAAACATATAATTTTTCTTCTTTAGTTCTTCCTATTAAAGTTGCTCCTGCTCCATCTGATAAAATAATAGCTGTACCAATGTCAGTACTATTTGTATATTTTGACAAAACATCGACTCCTATAATTAGAGCTTTTTCTATTTTTCCAGCTTGTATGTATAAGCTTGCTATATCAAATGCATTAATATATCCACTACATCCTGCTAGTATATCTAAACAGATACATGGAGGTATTTCAAACTCTTTTTGTATATAATTTGAAATCCCTGGCATTAAGCAATTAGTTGTAGTTGTTGCTACTATAATCAGCCCTATATTTTCTTTTGTTACATTCTTTTTTAACAAGTCTTGTACTGCATTCTTAGCCATTTCTTCTATAGTTTCTTCTTCTATATTGTATCTTTCTTTGATGCCTGTTCTTTTATAAATATAATTTTTTTCTAATTTAAATTTGCTTTCTAGTGTTTCACTCTTTATTTTTATTTTAGGTAAATATTTCCCACTTGCAAGTATTTTTATGTAATTCATATAATCCTCTCTTTATTTTGTATTTTCAATTAATCATGTTTATTAATCTTTTTGTAATTTTTTAATTTTACAAATAACTTTTATATAATCTTTTATATTTATATAATATTTTTTTATTTTTTTCTATTGGTCTAAGTGGTCAGGATAAAAAAAAGAATTTTAAATTTTTTATACAATTTGTTATTTATAAAAATTTAAAATTCTATATAATCATATTATTTATTTTTTCTATATTATCTCTATTATTTTATTCATAGTTGTATTATTCAATTGCCTGAATTTTACATTTTATTCGCTATATTCATCATAATTTTGTTCTTCGCTTTCTTCTCCATTGTCTTCTTGATTATTATCATCATCTGAGTTATTATCATTATTTTCGCTTTCTTGATCTTCATTTGACTCCTGAGAATTTTCTTCATTATTAGTTGTTTCTTGTTGACTATTTTCTTCATTGTCATTTGAAGCATTCTCTGTTGTTTTATTGTTTGAATTTGTTTTTTCTATTCCTATACTTTCTAAAAACTCAATTGCATTAAGTTGATTATCATTATATAAAATATAATAATACTTTTCTTCTTTATCTATCGTCATATAAATACTATCTGCCACTATCCCAAATAATTCTTTTCCTTGTAAATTTATTAATGTGTATTTTTTATCTTTACATGCAACTATTACATTATAATCTGGAATAGTAAGCACATTTAATTCGTCTCTATTATTTGTATTAGTACATCCTAAACTATCATATTTAAAGTCTACTATTTGTTTTCCTTTTTTATCAAATAATCCCCAATATTTACCTTTCTTTACAGGAATTAGACTATCTGCTATTATATAGCTACTTTTTATATCATTCTTTTCAAAACTTGATATATCATTTATTCCTATATCATCATTTTCAATATATATTTTAATATTGCCGTTAAAATCAATAACTCCATATTTACTGTCATTTTCAACTAGATATAATTGTGCTTCAGAATCCATTAATTGTATATCATCATAAATAATTTGTACTTTTGTTTCTTTTGTTTTTGTTAGAATACCTTTTTTTCTATTATCTGTTACTAAAAAATCTCCTGTATTTTCTAAAAATAGTATATCATCATATTTAGCTTCTAATATTGTGTTTCCCTTATTGTCAATTACTCCATATTTTTCTTTTTCATTTTTTACAATAATAATTCCTTCCATGAGTGCTTTTTGATTTACAAATACATCGCTTATTCCTGTGTATCCATAGTTAAGAACTTGACTACCATATACTTGAACTAAATATGGAATTGTATACACATAAATTCTATTTTCTTGCTGATCATATTCAAAACTAATATTAAAAGCTTCCTCTATTGCTTCTGATGATGCATATAATATTCCGTTAATTGCTTTTACAGGCTCTTTTATATATATATTTTCGTAATTTTCATTACTACTTTCTAAATTCAACTTATATATCGTGTTAGAACCTAATGAAAAGTTTACAATTTCATATTCACCTTGAATATAACATTTACTTTGGTCCTCTGATTTTTCACCATATTCACCATTATAGCTTTCATAATCAAAATAGCTTGAAATTTCTTTAATTGGTAAATATACGTCTCCATTTTCTTCAATTACTAATAATTGTTTAAATTTTTCATTTAATTGTCCATTAAACATTACTCTTAATGCTGTTTTTTGTATATATAATAAATACGCCGAAATTCCAATAATAATTAAAATGACAAAAACAATTGCAATCAAAATAATTGTTGGTGCCTTACTTTTTTTCTTTTCACTTTTATCTTCAAAACTTTCTTCAATTAGATTCATTTGAACCTCCTTAACTTATATAACCATATTTTTTATAAAATTTTTCTTTAAATGTTCCTAAATTATCATGCTCTATTTCTATTTTAACTGTTTCCATTAAATTAGTCAAGAACCTTAAGTTATGAATTGATAATAATCTAATACCTAAAATTTCGTTAGCCTTGATTAAATGCCTAATATAAGCTCTAGTATAATTTTTACAAGTGTAACAGTCACATTCTTCATCTAGAGGTCTCCAATCTCTTTCATAAGTTGCATTTCTTACAACAATTTTTCCATTCCAAGTCATTGCTGTTCCATTTCTTGCAATTCTTGTTGGTAATACACAATCACACATATCAATTCCTGCCATTGCTGCTTCTATTAAATAATCTGGAGTTCCTACTCCCATTAAATATCTTGGTTTATCTTTAGGCATTAATGGAGTTGTATATTTTAATATATCTAAAAATTCTTCTTTAGGTTCACCCACACTTATTCCACCTATAGCGTATCCAGGTAAATCTAAATTTATTAAATCCTCTGCAGATTTTTCTCTTAAATCTTTATAAAATCCACCTTGGATAATTCCGAATAGTGCTTGTTTATCAACTGTTGTATGAGCTTCTTTACATCTTTTTGCCCATCTTGTAGTTCTTTCCATAGATTGTTTTGTATATTCATATGTTGATGGATATGGACAACATTCATCAAATGCCATAATAATATCTGCACCTAAATCTTCTTCTATTTCCATCACTGATTCAGGCGAAAAGAAATGTTTGCTTCCATCTAGATGAGATTTAAATTCAACACCTTCTTCATGTATTGTTCTTAACTCTCCTAAACTAAATACCTGGAATCCTCCACTATCTGTTAAAATAGGCTTGTCCCATTTCATAAAATTGTGAAGTCCACCAGCTTCTTTTACAATTTTGCTTCCTGGTCTTAAATACAAATGATATGTATTTGATAAAATAATTTCTGCTTTTACATCTTTTTTTAATTCTTCTGGAGTCATTGATTTTACTGTTGCTTGAGTACCTACAGGCATGAATACTGGCGTTTGTATATCTCCATGAGGAGTATGTATAATTCCCCTTCTTGCACCTGTTTGTTTACATTCATGTAATAATTCGTATGTTACTGCTGGCTTCATTTTTCTTTCTCTCTTTCTGTTGTTATTATATTTTCATTAATTTTATTTATAATATATTTGCCTATATTACTAATGATGCTTTATTACTAATGATACTTTTTTACTCCATTCCCAAAATCATCATTGCATCTCCAAAACTGAAAAATCTGTATTTTTCTTTTACTGCTTCTTCATATGCTTTCATAATGTAATCTTTATCTGCAAATGCTGATACCAACATTAGCAAAGTAGATTGTGGTAAATGAAAATTAGTAATAAGACCATCAATACATTTAAATTTATATCCTGGATATATAAATATTTGTGTATCATTTTCTTGTGGTTTAACCATACCTGTATCTTTATCTGCAATTGTTTCTAATACTCTACATGATGTTGTTCCTACTGCAATAACCCTTCTTCCTTCTTGTTTTGCTTTGTTAATTTTATCGCAATCTTCTTGTTTAATATAAAAATGCTCTGAGTGCATTTCATGTGCTTCTACTGTCTCTTCTTTAACTGGTCTGAAAGTTCCTATTCCTACATGTAGTGTTACATTTGCTATTTCTATTCCATTTTCTTGTATCTTTTCTAACAATTCTGGTGTAAAGTGCAATCCTGCTGTTGGTGCTGCAGCTGACCCTTCATATTTTGCATATACTGTTTGATATCTATCTTTATCTTTAAGTTTTTCGTGAATGTATGGTGGTAATGGCATCATTCCTATTTTGTCTAATATTTCGTTAAAAATTCCATTGTAATGAAATTTTACTTTTCTAGTTCCCCCTGGCATAATATCTAATACTTCTGCTTGTAATAATCCATCACCAAAAATAACTTTTGTTCCTATATGTAATTTGTTTCCTGGTCTTACAATAGATTCCCAAATATCTCCTTCTATATTTTTTAACAACAAAAATTCTACATTGGCACCTGTTTCTTTTTTACCATATATTCTTGCTGGAATTACTTTTGTATTATTTCTTACTAGAACATCACCTGGTTTTAAATAATCTAATATATCTCTAAATATTCTATGTTCAATACTTTTATTATTTTTATTTAATACCATTAATCTAGATTCATCTCTTTTTTCTAATGGTGTTTGCGCAATTAATTCTTCTGGTAATTCATAATTAAATTCTGATACTTTCACTTATGCTTGTTCTCCTTGTACAATATATTTTACTTTTCCTGCTAAATTTTGAAATAGTTCTCTTATTTCCTCTATAATATTTTCAGGTTGTTTAAATTCGTCAATCTGATATGAAAACTCAAAATTGCTTTCTTTAGCAGGTTTTAAAGTATAAATTTCTTGTGGTAATCCAATTTTTTTATTTGATGATGATATATTTTTGTTCATATAATCTGTATACCACTTTTTTTCTCCTACTAATGGTTGATTTTGATATCCATATTTTTGATAGTCATGTAATTCTGGTCTTTCATATCCGTATTCTTCTGCTGTTCTCTCTAGAGAATGTAAAAACTCATGTAATAGAACTTCTTCTGGGAATGTATTAATCCTAGTATCATATTTATAAATGTAACTTTTTGAACTATTAGGTAGCCTTATGTTTGAAAATCCTATCCCATAATAATCCATAGAACCTAGTCCTATCCAGTCATTTACTTGAATATCGTTTTTATGTTCTTCATCTCCGAAGTCGTACTACAACAAATATATGATCATAATCACTATTTTCAATTGTATTCTTAATTTGTGTTTCTACATCTTCTGGTGCAACATAATACCCAAATTCTTCATCATAAGATAATTTTGAAATTGGAGCTTCTACTTGATAAACATCACATTTTGCAGTCATCTTTCCTTCAGATAATTCTCTACATGAATTTTCAAATCTTTTAATTGTATTTACTATATCTTGTTTATCATTTTGAGTAACATTTAATTTAATTTGATTACTTCCTATCTTTACATCTGTTGTTTCAAAAATAAAACAAGCAAATTTCCATTCGTTATTTGTATCTGCAATTCCTTCTTCTAATGTAAAATCAGAAAACCAAGCCTCTCCTTGTGCTTCACCTAAATATCCACCTAGTCTAAACCCTACATTTACTATCTCTCTGTTTTTTGAATTAAATATCAGTTCTATTTTTTGCCAATCTTGTGTTCCAGAAATAGCTATACTTCTCTCGGTTGTTCCTTCAACAGAAATTTGTGCTCCAACACCTGATTGCTCCTGCTTTGAATATACATCTTTTGTTTTTACCATACAAGTTACTTTATATGGTGTATTTTTTTGAACTTTTACTTTTTTATAAAACATTGCATCATTATATGTATTTGATTCAATCTTATAACTTGGTTTCTTAGAATATTTTATATCGTTATCTCTTAAAAAGACTGAAGTATATGGACTTGCTTCGCTTCTTATAAATTCATTAAAATTATTTTTTTGATAATACTGATATGCAATATATAACACTATAATTAAAATAATACATATTATAAAATCAATTATTTTTTTTAACTTACTCTTTCTCTTTTTTTCCATTTTCATCCCTCTTGAAACAATTGGAATATTTCCAATCTGTCTCATTTTTGTGATTTTTTGTAAAAAATGAGACAAACGAGGAATGTCCCCACTGTCTCACAATTGATTAATCTTCTTCATAAACTTTTGGCTCAATTAAGTCCTTCATTGTAAGATTTATTCTTCCTTGGTCATCTATATCTGTAACTTTTACAGTTACTTTATCTCCAACTTTAAGTACATCTTCTATATTTTTTATTCTTTCTTTTGATATTTTTGAAATGTGTAGTAATCCTTCTTTTCCTCCAAATCCTAAGTCTACAAATGCTCCAAAATTCATAAGTTTTATTACTTCTCCATAATAAATTCCGCCAACTTCTACTTCTCTTACTATGTCTTCTACCATTTCTAATGCTTGATTAGCTTTTTCGCTGTCAGTTGAATAAATTAATACTTGTCCATCTTCTTCTATATCAATTTTTACTCCTGTTTCATCTATGATTTTATTTATCATTTTTCCACCAGGTCCAATTACATCTTTAATTTTATCTACTTTAATTTGTGTTGTTACAATTCTTGGTGCATATTTTGAAATTTCTTCTCTTGGTTTAGATATTACTGGCATCATGACATCATCTAAAATATGTTTTCTTGCTTTTCTTGTTTTTTCAAATGCTTCTGCTATTATTTCATATGTTAATCCATCACATTTAATATCTACTTGAATTGCTGTTATTCCTTTTTCAGTTCCTCCTACTTTAAAGTCCATATCTCCAAAGAAATCCTCTAATCCTTGAATATCTACTAACATTACATAATCTTCATCATTATCTGGATTTGTTACTAATCCTGTAGAAATACCTGCAACTGGTCTTTTTATTGGAACACCCGCATCCATTAAACTTAAAGTACTTCCACATATACTTGCTTGTGATGTTGAACCATTTGAAGATAATACTTCAGATACAACTCTAATTGCATATGGGAATTCTTCTTTTGATGGTAATACTGGAACTAATGCTTTTTCTGCT
>CANPZT010000016.1 GCA_947589135.1 uncultured Clostridia bacterium
GAATGGGAACAGCTATTTTGTTTAAGGTATCGTCATCAACAGGAGGTAGTGATTTAGTTAGCTATATTGCAAAAAAATATAGACCTAGTATGGAACAAGGAAACATAGTAATTATGATAGATGCAGTTATTGTAGGTTTAAATATGATATTTTTAAAACAAATAGAAATAGGATTATATTCTGCTATTGCAATTTATTTAATGGGAAAAGTAATTGATATTTTATTTGAAGGAATTTATTTTACAAAGTTATTATTTATTATTTCAGATAAGAGTGAAGAAATTTCTAAAGTAATAGAAGATAAGATACAAAGAGGAGTAACAGGACTCTATGGAAAAGGAATGTTTATGAATAAAGATAGAATAATTTTAATGTGTGCTGCAACAAGGAGAGATATTTCTAGAATTAAACGAGCAGCTAGGAAGATAGACCCACAAAGTTTTATTGTTATTACAAATTCTAGAGAAGTAGTAGGACTTGGATTTAAAAAAATTGATACATGAAATTTTTATATGAATTAATTATAGTATAAGGTGAATAGTAAAAATGAAATATAGTTTGTAATAAAAATGTAACATAAAAATAATTTACAAATAAAAATAATAATGTTATCATAATTTTAATATAATAACACATAAACATAAAAATAGAAATATATAAAAATTAGAGAAAATAAAAGGAGAGAACAAATGAAGAAAAATGCAAAAGGAATTACTTTAATTGCATTAGTAATAACGATAATTGTATTATTAATTTTAGCAGGGGTAACTATTAATACAATATTTGGAAATGATAGTATACTTAAAAGAGCAAGCCAAGCAAAAAATGTACAAGATAAAGCAGGAGCATATGAAAAAGTAGTAACAGAAACAATGGCAAGTTATGATACTAATCGGAAAAATAAATGCAGACAAATTTAAATCAAATATAGAAAATAATGCAAAAGGAACAACAGAGTCAAAGGGAGAAGAAGATTTTCCAATGATAGTAATTGTTGATGGGTATACATTTGAAGTACAAGCTAATGGAACAATAGAGGAAGTAAAAGGATTAACAATACAAAGTAGTGTTGAAATGGTAAAAGGACAGACAAAGGAATTAACAGCAACATTAAGTAAAGATATAACAGGAGAGATAAAATGGAATATAGAAGATGGAAATGTTGCTGAGTTAAGTACAACAACAGGAAATAGTACAACAATAACAGCAAAGGGAGAGGTAGGAAGTAGCACAAAGATAATAGCAAGTATAGAAGTAAATGGAGAAAATATCACAGATGAGTGTATAGTAACAATAGTATCAAAAGTAACGGCAATAAGTGTATCTGGTTTTGAAATCGAAACAGGAGAAGAAAAGACAATAGAAGTAAGTACAACTCCGACAGAGAATGTAGAAAAATTAACATACTCATATAATGTAACATCAAATCCATCATGTGTAACCATTGATACCGATGGAAAAGTAAAAGGAATATCAGTAGGAACAGCAACAATAACAATAACAGGAGTAGGAGAGAGTGGAACAAGTGTAACAGCAACTTGTACTATAATAGTAAAACAACCAAAACTACCGATAGGAGAATATGTAGAATATAATGTAAGTTATATAGATATGTATGTAGCAGATATTGATATAAATACAGAAGGAAATCAAGGATTTACAGCAAGTAATGGATGGAGAATATTAGATGTAGAAACAAAAAATGCAGATGGAAGCTATAGTGGAGTGAAAATAATATCAACAGGTATTCCGGCAAAGTTATATTATAATTTTCAGAATCCAGAATCGTGGTGGGGAACAGAAGACCAAATTAAGGAATTATATGGTAGCATTCAAGCAAGTAAACAGGCAAAAAATGTTTGTGCAGCTACAGGTTTAATTAAAAATTTTGAATTATTACCTCTTACAGCAAATTCAAGTGGAATAAAAACAGGTAATGATTTTAAAACAAATAAGGCATTAGAATTGCATAATTTAACTTTAATAGAAATGAATAACGCAATAAATAAAATAAATTGCAATAATGATAGGAAAAAAGATGAACTAGACGAGTTTAGGAACTATGATATATTTTATTTAAGAGGTCTAAAATTATTTAACTTTGGAAATAGTGCATATCCTAGATATTGGTATGCAACACCTAACTTAGATAACGATAATGATTTGTATTATTGTTACGAGAATGGAAGCGTGAATGACATTTCA
Organism: uncultured Clostridia bacterium; assembly: GCA_947589135.1. Lineage (GTDB taxonomy): Bacteria > Bacillota > Clostridia > TANB77 > CAG-508 > CAG-269. Next base: position 2,206 of record CANPZT010000016.1, read on the forward strand.
ATGGGTGATTTAGGAATCCGTCCGGTGATTACTTTGAATTCTGATATTTACAAAGAAGGAAATATTTGGAAAATAAAATAGGTAGTGAATTAAGAAATTATTAATAAAAATAATTTTAGAAATAAGCAAAGAAATTTAAATATGACTTTGCTTATTTTTATGTATTTGATAATAATAATCTTAAAATCTATTTAAAAACAATAAAAAATATGATACAATACGATAAGAATAAGAAAAGGAAAATAGGAATTATGTTAGAACAAAAATATAAATTAAAAAATGCAAATTCATTTGAATTAAAAGATATATTTGAATGTGGACAGTGTTTCAGATGGAATAAACAAGAAGATGAAAGTTACACAGGAGTTTTTGGAAAAAATGTACTAAATGTAAAAAAGGAAGGAAAAGATGTCATATTCAAAGGGGTTTGTGAAAAAGATATTCAATTAATAGTAGAAGACTATTTTGATTTAAAACGAGATTATGAACAAATAAAAAAACAACTATCAAATATAGATAACAACATGAAAAAAAGTATTTTATATGGGCAAGGAATTAGAATTTTAAATCAAGACTTGTGGGAAACAATCATATCATTTATCATATCAGCTAATAATAATATTCCTAGAATTAAAGGAATTATAGAAAGACTTTCAAAAAATTATGGTGATGAGATAAATTATAATGGAAAGGTTTATTATGCATTTCCAACACCAGAACAATTAAAAGATGTTACAGTTGAAGAATATAGAAGGTTAGGATTAGGATTTAGAGATATAAGATTATATGAAACAACACATACGATACTAAACAAAGAAATTGATTTGGAAAAAATGCAAAATAATCCAAATACTATAGAGATAAGAGAACAATTATTAAAACTATCAGGAGTAGGACCAAAAGTAGCAGATTGTATTTTACTATTTTCTACTTTAAAAAGATTTGAAGTATTTCCAATTGATGTATGGGTTAGAAGAGTTATGAACGACTTATATATTAAACAGCAAGATGAAACAAAAGTAAGTAAAAAACAAATTGAAAAAATAGCTCAAGAGAAATTTGGGGATTTAGCAGGTTTAGCACAACAATATTTATTTTATTGGAGAAGAGAGGCTTAACTGTCAAAAAAGAGGAAATTTTTGACAGTTATTTAAAAAAAGAAATTTATGAATAAGTTTAAAGAATAAATAAAATTGTAAAAAATCAATAATTTTGTTGTAATTAGCTCTTTTATTAAGTACAATATATATATCCTTTTCATAAAGGAAATCTTTTGAAAAGGAGGTGAACATTTTGAGTTCATTCGATTTAATTTGGCGATTAATTATTTTATTATTACTTAGTAATAATAAAAATAATGAAAACCAAAATTCTCAAGATTAGTACAATCTAATCAAAGGCAGTCTGGTCAACTGCCTTTATTTTTATAAAGAAAAAGAGATATGTGGTCAACATATCTCTGTGAACATTTGAGTTCTTCGATTTATTTTCTCGCTTAAGCTAAATATAGTATACTACATTTTTTATTATATGTCAAATGTTCTTTAAAATACGTTTTAACTTAAATTTTTTTGAGAAGTGAAAAATTAAATGCAAGTATCAATAGTATCCATTGCAATAAGTCTTACATATAGTCTTAATGTACAACATAATGCAATTTGTTATAATTGTATTGCAAGTGTTTTTGGTGGAAATGGAGAAAGAATATGGTAGAAAAAGGAAAACAACTTACATTAAGCCAAAGAAATAAAATTGAAGACATGTTGAACCAAAGACGTAGAAAATACGAAATAGCAAATGAATTAAATAAAACACAATCAACAATTGCAAGAGAAATTAACAAACATAAAATTTTAAAACCACACAATATTTATAAATCTCCAAATATGTTTAATTGCAAGTATTTTGTTAATTGTAAAGTTTGTACAGATAAATGCCATATATTTCAGCCAATCTCATGTAAAGAAAGAGATGGAAATATTGGTGTTTGCAACAATTGCTCTAAAATTAAAACATGTAATTTAGATAAGTATTTTTATTACGCAGAAGAAGCACATAAGAAATATAAATATACTTTATCGGATGCAAGACAAGGTGTTAATTTAAATACATCTGAATTGATTGAATTAGCACATCTTATTTGTCCGCTAATAAAGAAAGGTCAATCAGTTTACACAATATTAAATAATCATCCAGAAATTAAGTTTTGTGAAAAAACAATATACAATTATATAGAAATGGGGTTATTTAAAGATTGGGGTATAACAAATATTTCATTAAAAAGAAAAATTAAAAGAAGATTACCAAAGAAACAATTAAAAAAACGAAAAGAACCAATAAATTACACAGGAAGAACTTATACAGATTATTTAGAGTATAAAATACAAAATCCAAATATAACAACAACAGAAATGGATACAGTATACAATAATCAAACAGGACCATATATACAAACGTTTATATTTGAAAATACAGAATTCATGATTGGAATATTACATACGGAAAAAACATCAGATTCAATGTCAGAGTGTTTAAATAAATTTCAAGATAAATTATCTATAAAGGAGTATGAGCAATTATTTTCTGTATTATTAACAGATAGAGGAACGGAATTTAAAAAGGCACAGCAATTTGAGATAAATATACATACAGGCGAAGAAAAAGGAAAAATATTTTATTGTGATCCAATGCAATCAAGTCAAAAACCACATGTAGAAAACAATCATAATTTTATTAGAGAGATACTTCCAAATGGTCAAGACTGGGGTCATTTAACGCAAGAAAAATTAGATTTAATGTTTTCACATATAAATTCCACACCAAGAAAAAATTTAGGAGGCAAAACACCATATGAGATATTTACATTTATATACGGTGAAGAGTTAGCTCAAAAACTCAATATACAAAAGATAGCAAAAGACGAGGTAACAACAACTCCCCGTCTTTTAAAATAATCTAAAAAATTTAAAACCAAAAACACTTGCATAACTGCATATTTAAATGCCAGACAAAATAGCACTTACTTTTACTGGAAAAAAATTAAATGCGATTTTGCTTTATTAATTATGCCATTTTTTTGGAATATATATAATATTTTACACTTAAAATGCCAAAAAAGCAATATTTAGAGGCTAAATATTGCTTTAAAAATTGCTATTTATCTTACAACTTGCAATTACTTTACAGAATTGCATTTAACTTTTTAGTTGACGACTTAAATTTTTTAACTATTTTTACATATCTAATAATAATCTTATAAAAAGTTTTTAATTTAAAACAACACTTTCAACATTTCTTTAAGAAATTTATTTAAAAATAATGAAGAATATGGTACAATGCAATATGAATATGAAAAAAATAAAAAGTTAAGACAACTTTTAACAAAAAGAGGTTTAATATGGGATTAAGAATTATTTATGGAGAAGCAGGGACTGGAAAAAGTGAGTTCTGCTTTTCTGAAATTGCTAATTTAATAGATACTGAGAAAGATAATAAAGAAAAAATTTTTATTATCACTCCAGAGCAGTTTTCATTTACAGCAGAAAAAAAATTAATGGATGCTATAAAAAGTGATGCTGTTATTAATGCTGAAGTCATTACTTTAAGTAGAATGGCTTATAGAGTTTTGAACGAAGTTGGTGGTAATAGTAAAACTGGTTTGTCTAAATGTGGAAAAGCTATGTTAATTTATTCAATATTAAGTAAGTATAAAAATGAACTTAAATTTTTAGGAAAGTCAGATGAAAATATAGAACTTGGCATGAGAACAATTACAGAACTAAAGAAACATGGAGTTACTATTGAAGCTCTTAAAGAAGAAATAGAGAAAACTGATGATACATATTTGAAGACAAAATTAGAAGATATGACTCTATTATATGAAAAATTCGAAAACAAAATTAGTAATAACTATTTAGAGGAAACAGAGTTATTGAATATTCTTGCAAATAATTTGAAAGATACTGATTTAGTAAAAAATAGTATTATATATATTGATGAATTTTCAGGTTTTACATATCAAGAGTATGAAGTTATTAAAGAATTAATAATACTTGCAAAGCAAGTAAATATTACAATATGTGTTGATAATTTAAATCCTGCTATTAATCCAGATACAGATATTTATTATTCTAATAAAATCACATTATATAAAATAATCAATTTGGTAAATGATAATGGGTTCAAGTTAGAAGAACCAGTATTTTTAAATAAACAATATAGATTTAAAACAAAAGAACTAAAACATATAGCAAATAATCTTTATGCAATAAAATCCACAAAATATGAAGAAAATGTGGAAAATGTACAATTATTTTTAGCAAAAAATCCTTATTCAGAAATAGAAAATATAGCAAAGGAAATTCAAAAATTAGTAAGAGATAAAAATTTAAGATATAAAGATATTTCAATTATTACAAAAAATATTGAAACATATTCTTCTTTAGTAAGAGCAATTTTTGAACAATATGGAATACCTGTATTTATTGATGAAAAAAGAGATTTAAACCAAAACATTATTATTCAATATATGCTTTCTATTTTAGAAATTTTAAATAAAAATTTTTCTAGTGAGGCTGTTTTTAGTTATATTAAATTAGGATTTTGCGAAATAGAACAGGATGAAATATTTAAATTAGAAAATTATTGTAATAAATGGGGAATTAAACAAAATAAATGGAAAAAAGACTTTATATATGAATTAGAAAATGAAAATAAAAAACAAGAAATAGAAAGACTAAATGAATTAAGAAAGCAAATAATAGAGCCATTAGTAGAATTAAAAGAAAATATACAACAAGAAAAGACAGCAATTAATATTACAAAATGCTTATATGATTTTATTCAAAATCAACAAATAGAAGAAAAAATTATTGCGAAAATTGAAGAATTAGAACAAAAAGGAAAAATTGATTTAGCAAATGAATATCAATCAAGTTATCAAATTTTAATGAATATTTTTGATGAAATTGTATTAATTTTTGATGATGATAAATTGACAATTGATAGTTATATTAAGATTTTAAAAATAGGTTTTCAAAATAGTGGACTTGGTAAAATACCAGGCACACAAGATCAAGTCATATTTGGAGATATAGATAGGTCAAGAAGCCATAAAGTAGAAAATGTATTTATAATAGGTTTAAATGATGGTGTATTCCCAAGTATTAATAAAGAAGAGGGATTTTTTAATGATGCAGATAGAGAAAACCTAAAACAAGATGGAATAGAACTCGCAAAAGGAACATTGGAACAACTATATGAAGATAATTTTAATATTTATAAAGCATTTACAACAGCTGAAAGTCAGTTATATTTGTCATATGTATCAACAGATAGTGAATCTAAATCACTTAGGCCTTCTATGTTAATTCATAAAATTAAAAAGATGTTTCCAAAATTGCAAGAACATAGTGATGTAATACAAAAATCATACGAAATAGTTAACAAAGAGGTTACTTATGAAGAATTAATTGAAAATATAGCAAAATTAAGAAGCGGAGAAGAAATCGAACAATTATGGTATGAAATATACAATTATTATAAAAAACAGAATGAATGGAAAGAAAAATTAAAACAAGACCTAGAAGGATTAGATTATACAAATTTACCAAAAAATATTCAAAAAGAAAACATTGATAAATTATATGGAAATAAATTAAGTACGAGTGTATCTCAATTAGAAAAATATAGAAGTTGTCCATTTTCTTATTATTTACAATATGGACTAAGATTAAAAGAAAAAGAGGAATTGAAAGTACAAAGTTTTAATACAGGCTCATTTATGCACGAAACAATTGATGAATTTTTTGAATATGTTAGAGATGAAAAAATCTTGTTAACAGAAATTGAAGAAAATCAAATATTAGAAATTGTATCAAATATTATTGACAAGAACTTAAATTTAAGTAAAAATTACATATTTACAGCAACAGCAAAATATAAAGTTTTAGTAAAAAGATTAAAAAGAATTGTTAGTAAAGCATTAAAATATATTATAGAAACGCTGATACATAGTGATTTTAAAATACAAGGAACAGAAATTGAATTTAATCAAAAAGGAGAATATCCTCCAATTGTTTTAGAATTAGAAAATGGCAAAAAGGTTGAAATTACAGGTAAGATAGATAGAATTGATACAGCAAACTCAGAAGATGGAAAATATTTAAGAATAATTGATTATAAATCTTCAAGTAAAAATATAGATCTAAATGAGGTATATGCTGGGTTACAAATACAACTTTTAACTTATTCAGATGCTATTTGCAAAGTAGAAGATATAATGCCAGCAGGAGTATTTTATTTTTCTTTATTAGAGCAAATGGTAAAAGCAAATAAAAAGATATCTGATGAAGAAATAGAAGAAATGATTAGGAAAAACTTTAAAATGAAAGGACTTATTTTGGCAGATGTTAAAATAATCAAAATGAATGACAATACTTTAAAATCTGGAAGTTCTAAGTTAGTACCAGCAGCAATTACAGTTTCTGGAACAGTAAATGAAAAATGGACAAATGGAGTAAACAAAGAACAATTTAAAATTCTACAAGACTATATAGATAAAACAATTAAAGATATTGCAAAAGAAATTTTAAGTGGAAAGATTGATTTAAAACCTTACTATAAAAAAGGTAAAACACCTTGTGAATATTGCTCATATAAAGCAATCTGCGGATTTGATACAAAACAAAATGGCAACGAATATAACTTTATTGATAAAAAGTCGAAAGATGATATAATAATGATGATGAAAAAAGAAATTGAAAAATAGTAAGTTATCGCTATGATAATTGAGAAAAATTTATAAATGATATAGACAGAATAACAATATTATTGTAGAATAATTAACATAGGAAATGATAATTAGCAGATGTGGTTTTGCCACCAATTTTACGAATCTTCGTAGGAAGGGTGGTGATGTTTATGGTTAAAGTGATACTATTTTTAATATTATCATTAATGTTTTCTTTAACATTAAACGTTGCCTTGACAGCAGTTCTGTATAAGAACTGGGTTGATAAGCAACTACATAAATAAAAAAATAAACCATTCTGCTGTGCCTAGCTAATGGTTTATTAAATCTTTATCCGGGCAAAACCACGTTTGTGGATTTGTCATTTCCTATATTTATTATAATATGTTATAAGTAAAATGTCAAGAAATATAACAAAGTATTATTAAGTAAGCGACAACTTACATTTAACTAATTGTAAGAAAAATAGTAATTTTTAGATGAAGTAAAAAAATCATACACAAAAGAACTAAGAGAGGAAGAAAAATGAGTAGTAATGAAGAAATACAAAAGATGAGAAAAACAAATATGAAAATATTTCCGACATATAAGAAACTTAGCTGGGATTTTATTTTTTTCTATACAATTAACTTTCTATTTTTAACACAAGTAAAAGGAATTAATCCAGCAGACATAGTATTAATTGACTCATTTTATTATTTATTTGGTGTTATAACACAAGTACCAGCTACATTTATAATACAATTTTTTGGACGAAAAAATAGTATTGTAATAGCGAATGTATTAAATTGCATTTATATGATAGTTATTATTTGTAGTAAAAATTTATTTAATTTGATTTTTGCAGAAATAATTTGTTCATTAGCATTTGCTATTAAAGAAAGTGCCGAACCAAGTTTATTAAATGAATCAATACCACCAACTAAAAATAAAAGTCGAATATTTGCTAAAATTAATCAAAAAGGAATGTCAGGTTATTATGTAATTAATTCTATTGCCACTATTTTAGCAGGATTTTTATATAATGTTAATCCATATATACCAATTTCATTATCATTATCAGTATTAGTAATCGTTACATTTTTATCTACATTATTTATTGAACCTGTGAAAAAAAGAAATGAGAAAGATAAAATCGATAATATAAGTCAAATACAAGAATTAAAAGAATCTTTTAAATTTGTATTAAAATCTGAAAGAGTAAAAAGTTTAATATTATTTTCAGCACTTATGACAGGAATACTTAGTGTACTAAATAATTATGAAATTAGCTTAGTAGAAGACTTAAATATTTCCTCTGCTTATTTAGGAATTCTGTTTGCTATTTTACAAATTATATCAAGTATTTCGACCAAGAAACAAGAAAAATTTCATACAAAATTTAGAAACAAATCATTATCTGTATTAGGATTTTTAGTAATAATAAGTTGCATTTTATCAGGAATAGCAGGCGAAATAGCAAAACAATTTAAAATAGTTATAGTATTCATTATACTATTTTATATAGTAAAGTATTTCTGTATAGGAATATATTATGCTTTAATAGAAAAATATTTAAGCAATTTTACAAATGAAGAAATAGATACCAAAGTATTTACTGCAAATAATTTTATTAGAAGTTTTTCAAGTGCAATTATAGGAACTATGGCAGCGTTTTTATTAGACAGAATGGAAACTGCAATGTGTATGATAGTCATAGGATGCATATTTTTTATACTAATGATAATATTAAATATATATATGAAAAAAAGAGTAGGGTTAAAACCTGAAGAATATTCAAAAGAAGAAATAAAATATGATAAATTAAAAGAAATTGTTTAGAAACGAAAGGATGACTATGGATTTATCAAATGAAAATATAGTACATATTAAAGTAAATGGTACTGAGTATATTCAATTCAGAAAATTATTAGAATATAAAGACATTATTAATCATGCATATTCATTAGGAACAAATGTAAATTTTAGAACAGCAAAAGCAAATAAACAAAAATTAGAAAAGACAGAATATGAAAAAGCAATTAATGATTATAAAAATTTATGTGATTGCATAGGTAGCAATTATGTTCATGTTGTTAAAACAAATCAAGAACATACAAATGAAGTAAAAGTTGTAAAAAAGAAGATTAATAAAACAGAACCAGATATAAATTTACCAGAATATTATAATACAGATGGATTAGTTACTGACAAAAAAGAAATTCTACTTTCTACAACAAATGCAGATTGTATTTTATTATTATTTTTCGACCCAGTAAAAAAAGTAATAGCAAATGTACATTCAGGTTGGAGAGGAACTTTGCAGAGAATATCAGTAAAAACAGTGGAAAAAATGAAAAAAGAATTTAATTGTAATCCAAAAGATATCATTTGTTGTATATGCCCAAGCATTAGAAAATGTCATTTTGAAGTAGACAAAGATGTAAAGGATTTATTTGAAAGTGAATTTAAAGATATAGATACAAAAGAAATAATTGTAAAGCAAGTAAATAAAGAGAAATGGAATATTGACACTATAAAAATAAATCAGATTATTTTACAAAAAGAAGGTCTAAAATCAAAAAATATTATTGATAGCAAAATTTGTAGTGTATGTAATTGTAATTTAGTTCATTCTTACCGAGCAGAAAAAGCAGGATATGGACTAAGTACAGCATTAATCGAATTGAAATAATTTTATAAATATAATATGTTGAATTATAATTGGTATAAGTAATTAAAATGTTGAAAAGAGGAAAGTTTTATGATAATTCCAAATAGATTAGAAAAAGGTGATACAATAGGAGTAGTTGCACCATCAGATCCAATTATTGGAGATAATATAGAAGAAATACAACGAGCAAAAGAATTAGTAGAAAAGGATGGATTTAAAGTTAAATTTTCAAAAAACTTATTTTCAAATTCTAACGAATATTCAGCTTCTGCTAAAGAAAAAGCAGAAGATATAAACAATATGTTTGCAGACAAAGAAATAAAAATGATTTGGTGTGCTAAAGGTGGAGAAAATTCAAATTCTACTTTTGAATATCTAGATTATGAATTAATAAAAGATAATCCTAAAATTATATGTGGTTATAGTGATATTACATCACTTACAAATATAATAACTGCAAAGACAGGTCTTGTAACATTTAGTGGAACAAACTTTAAAACAATTGCAACAGATGAAACAGATTATAGTTACAAGGAAATTTTAAATCGATTTGTTAAAGGCAGTTTAGAATTAGGAAAAGAAGAAAGTGGATATAAGACAATTAAAGAAGGATATGCAGAAGGCAAATTAATTGGTGGAAATCTAAGTCTAACAAAAGGAATGGTTGCTGGTAAGTACAAATTGAATTTTGAAGGGAAAATTTTATTCCTTGAGGAATTAGGATATGAAACAGATCCAGCTTTAGTAAGTAATTTTTTATATTATATGAAACAAAATGAAGTATTTGACAAAATAAAAGGATTATGGATAGGAAATTATCAACATGAAAGTGAAATTGCACTAGAAAAAATAGTTTTAGATGTAATTGGAGAAGAATATAGTTTTCCTATTGTAAAATCAAATAATTTTGGACATATAGAAACTAAAACAGTAATTCCAATTGGTACAAAAGCTATAATTGACACAAGTGTAGATGAAAAAGTAAAATTAATAGAACAATGTGTGAAATGATTTTGAGGACGGAGAAAAAATTATTTTAAAAAAGGAGCAAAAAATGTTTGAAACATGGGAAGAATTAGAAGAATCAATAAAAGGTTGTAATAAATGTAAATTATGCAAAACAAGACAAAATATTGTGTTTGGAGTAGGAAACAAAAATGCTGATATAATGTTTATAGGAGAGGGACCAGGAGCAGACGAAGATAAACAAGGAGAACCTTTTGTTGGAAAAGCCGGTAAATTAATGAATATGGCATTTCAAGCAGTTGGATTAAGAAGAGAAGATGTTTATATTGCAAATATTGTTAAATGTAGACCACCTGCAAATAGAAATCCAGAAGAAGATGAGGCACAAAGTTGCTTAAATTATTTAAGAAATCAAGTAATGCTAGTGAAACCTAAAATTATTGTACTTTTAGGAAGTGTTGCGTTAAAGAACATATTAGGTAAAGAATATGGTATTACTGCTTCAAGAGGAAAATGGGTAGAGAAAAAAGATATCAAATATATGCCAACATGGCATCCAGCAGCATTGCTTAGAGACGAAACGAAAAAGATTGATTTTATCAATGATTTAAAATTAGTTTTGAAAGAGAATATTTAAAATATAGCACTAATATAATATATTGGTGATAATAAATGAAGGAAAATAAAGAAAACTTAGAAAATTTAAGAATTGCAATGTATTATAGATTTGCTACAAAAAAACAAAAAGATATATATGATAATAGATATAAAAAAAAGGAAAAATAAAATGATAGAAGAAATAGAGTACTATTTAAATGAAATATTATACAAACAATTAGAAGAATTTAAAATAAAAGAAAAGTACATAAATGAGATTATAGAAAGCGTAAGAATAAGGATATATTCAATAATTAAAAATTGGAATGATGTAAAATATAGAAAAGCACTTTTACTTGTAGGCGAAGAAGAGGGAATGTTTTATGAACCGAATGCAAGTAAAGATATAAAGTGCTTTGTTGTTGTATCAATAAGAAATAGTAAAATAGAGACAATCGGAAGCCAAAACTATGCAACAATGGGAATGGAAAAGCATATAGAAGATTTTGAAATGAAAGAAATTACGAAAACTGCAATTAAATACTTTAAAGGACAAAAATTTGAAGATTTAAATAATAAGTTAAGAAATCAGCATATAGAAGACTTTTATAAAAAAATAACAGACAGATATCCAATTGCATGGAATGCAATGTTAAAATTATCGAATATGAAGTCAAAAGAATTGACATTTGATAAAATAGAAGATATAGTAAATTTAGATATTATAGAAAATGGTAAAAAATCAAAAAGTAGTATAATAAATGAGAAAGCAATAGTAGAAGACGGAATAAGTGAAACTTATAATAATGATTTAATGCAAATATTAAACTTAATTGAACAAAATAAATTAGATTTATTTTTTACAGATAGTTTTAAGTTATTGACAAGAAATTTTGAAAAATTGTTAAAAACAATAGAATTTGTTTTACAAAGAGATAAAATTTTTGTAACTTGCAATTTTATGCTTACAAATGGTTATGTAGCTAAGAGAACAGAGCTTTTAAAAGCAACACATACAGGATTAGATATTAAAAATAAAGTAAAAATTGTAAAAGGATTACCAAAGACATATGCAAATGTACTTAGAGCAATTGACCAAGGGGACGAGTAACCTAGGTCACATTTAATGAATTATAAATAATAAAAATTGACCAAGAGGCACTTGTTTTTTGGTCATGATTAAGAAGGTAACAAAGATGGAAAAAATAAATGAAAAAGCGAATTATTGTCTAAATTGTAAAATAAAACCTTGCTCTTTAAAGGGGTGTCCATTAGGAAACCAAATACCAAATTTTATAGCACAAATTAAGGAAGAAAATTATGAAGAGGCATATAGAATATTATCTGAAACTACTGTATTACCTGGGATTTGTGGTAGAATATGTCCTCATAAAAAACAATGTCAGGGTTCATGTATAAGAGGAATAAAAGGTGAACCTGTTTCAATTGGAGATTTAGAGGCTTTTGTTTTTGATAAAGTGATAGATAGTAATTATAGCTTAGAAAAATGTTGGAAAAAGGACATTAAAAAGAATAAAGAAAATAGGACAAGCAATATTAATAAAAAAGTTGCTATTATAGGTGGAGGTCCAGCAGGTCTAACTTGTAGTGCATTTCTTGCAAAGGAAGGAATACAAGTTACTATTTACGAAAAATATGATTATTTGGGAGGATTATTAATTCATGGAATACCTGAATTTAGGCTTCCAAAAGATATAGTAAAAAAGACAGTCCAAAATATTCTAGATTTGGGAGTACAAGTAAAATATAATCAAGAATTGGGAAAAAATATATCATTAGAAGACTTAGAAGAACAATATGATGCAATATTTTTAAGTATAGGTGCAAATGTATCTTCTAAAATGGGTATTGATGGTGAAGATTTAGATGGAGTATATGGAGGAAATGAACTTTTAGAATATAAGTTACATCCTAATTATAAAGGCAAAAAGGTAGCAGTTGTTGGTGGTGGAAATGTTGCAATGGATTGTGCAAGAACTATAAAAAGATTAGGAGCAGAAGATGTAAAAGTAATTTATAGAAGAGCAAGAGAACAAATGCCAGCAGAGGATAAAGAAGTAGAAGATGCGATGAAAGAAGGAATAGAGTTCTTATTTCAAAATAATATTACAAAGATAATTGGAACAAATAAAGTAGAGAAAATAGAATTAATAAAAACAGAGTTAGTACAAAAAGAGGGAGAAACAAGATTAGTACCAGTTAATGTAGAAGGTAGCAATTATATTATAGATATGGATTATGTAGTAATGGCTTTAGGTTCTATACCTAGCCCAATAGCTTCAAAATTAAAACTAAAATTAAATAAGTGGGGAAATATTGAAATAAATGAAAATTATCAAACATCTAATCCAAAAATTTATGCAGGTGGAGATATAGCGGGAATAAAAAGTACAGTAGCGTGGGCCTCAAATTCTGGAAGAGAGGCAGCAAAAAATATCAAAAATTATTTGAATGATAAATATGAAGCAAATTTGGTTAACTAAAAATATAATTTATAAACTTTAACAAACATATAAAAAATACGGAAAATATTTTAATTTCCGTATTTTTTATCCATTTTTATATATTTCATCTTTTGCAGGCTCTCCTAAAATTAATTTTTTAATAGCTCTAAAGAATGCAAGTATTTTATTTTCCTTTCTAGACATTATTTTTAAAGATGTTTCATAAATTCCATTTTCAAATGCATTATATTTTTCCTCTAATGCCTCCATTTTACTAACGTAATAGTTATTAAAGAAATTATAACCTTCTGCAATACCTAAGTAATCTTTAAAAGAATATAATTTCTTACGATATTCTTCCAATTCTTCTAAATTTTTTATACTATTAAAAGCATTATCAAAATAGCTAGATATAATTAAGTTCTGAGTTCTCATAAAAGTTAATAGGATTTCATTTTTAAGCTCATCAATTTTTTTAAGCATACCATCAACACGTTTATTTCTATCATCAGTTTCGGCAATTTTATTATTAAGCTTTATAATGTCTTCTTCTGCATACAAAATATTGTCAATTGCATTTTGTATAGCCATAAAGCTTTTGGGTGTAATAGTTTGTGCTAATTTGTTTTTAAAATTATCATTACTTCTTAATGTACTTTCAAACAATAAGTCTTCTCCTACAAGATATGCTAGTTGGTTTACTAAACAACATTCTAAGGGATAATATGATGGGCTGATTGTTTCAAAATTAATTCCAAAATATTTAACGTATTCCTTAGGAATGCCATTTATTTTTGAAGAGATAAGTTGAACAGCAGCTTCATTTAACCCTAAGCCATATGTCCTAAACTCTGTGTAATCACAAAGTCCCATTCTAATTAAATAATTACGATTATCTTTTACTTCTTGAATATAATGTATACATTCGTGAATTGCAAATTCTTCTAAATCTTCATCTTGGATATGTTCATTAAAGTAAATTGAAGTGTTTTTATAAAAATAATTTGCTTCAGCCATTCCTTCAGGCATTTTGGCTTTATACATATTTAATCTAGATAATTTTATAAAAAGTTCATTTTGGTTAAAACCATATTCAGGGAATGTATCACATATTTTTTTAGCTATATTTGTAGCAAGTGAATTTACTTTTAATGTATCTAATTGTTCAGTTACTTCTATTCCATCTTTTTTTAAATCTGATTCTATGCTCATTTTAATTCTCCTTATAATAATTATTAATATTATACTATAAAAAGTAAAGGTATATATTTCAAGCATATTAAATATTAATTACAGTTTAATTACAAATATAAAATTATAGTTGATTATTTAAAAATAATATATGTTACTTTCTCCTAGATAATAATATTTTAATGTGAATTAAAAACAATTTTGATGATTATTTTATAGAACTTGAACTAAAAATAGAAAAGTGATAGAATTCAAAACAAAGTAATAAGGTGATCAAATTAAAAACTAAAAAGGAATGAGATATAAATGGGCAAAAAATTAATAATAACAGAAAAACCATCAGTAGCAATGGAATTTGCCAAAGCTTTAAAAATAACAACAAATAGAAAAAATGGATATTTAGAGTCAGACCAGTGGATTATAACATGGTGTGTAGGACATTTAGTAACAATGAGCTATCCAGATAAGTATGATGAAAAGTTAAAATTTTGGAGATTAGATACATTACCATTTATTCCTGAAGAATGGAAATATGAAATTATTCCAAATGTTCAAAATCAATTTAATATTGTGCAAAGCTTAATGCAAAGGGAAGATATTGAAGAAATTTATAATGCAGGAGATTCAGGACGAGAAGGAGAGTATATACAAAGACTAGTATTTATGATGGCAAAGCCAAATCCAAATGCAAAAATGAAAAGAGTTTGGATTGATTCTCAAACAGAAGAAGAGATTGTAAGAGGAATTAAAGAAGCAAAAGATTTATCAGAATATGACAGTTTATCTGATAGTGCGTATTTAAGAGCAAAAGAAGACTATTTGATAGGAATTAATTTTTCCAGATTATTATCAATTATTTATGGAAAAAATTTAGCAAATAAGATTAATGAGGAAAGAGCTTCTATTTCAGTAGGTCGAGTTATGACATGTGTTTTAGGAATGATTGTATCTAGGGAAAGAGAAATACGAAATTTTGTGAAGACAAAATATTATAAAATTTTAGGAGATTTTGGGGACGAAATGTCATCATTTAAGGCAGAATGGAAAGTAAATGAAAAATCAAAATGGTTTGAATCTCCTAAATTATACAATGAAACAGGATTTAAAAAGGAAGAAGATGCCAAAGAATTAATTGGTTGTTTAGCAGGAAAAAAAGCTACAATTACAGAACTTAAAAAATCAAAACAAAAAGAAAATGCACCTTTATTATTCAACTTAGCAGAAATTCAAAATCAATGTACAAAACAATTTAAAATAAAACCAGACGAAACATTAGAAATAATTCAAAACTTATATGAAAAAAAATTAGTTACTTATCCTAGAACAGATGCAAGAGTACTTTCAACAGCAGTAGCAAAAGAAATAAAAAAGAATTTGAATGGATTAGCAAAAGGATATAAAGATGAAGAAATACAAGGTTATATTAAAAAAATGATAGATGAAAGCTACTCTACTAATTTGATAAAAACAAAATATGTTAATGATAGCAAAATTACAGACCACTATGCAATTATTCCAACAGGTCAAGGATATGAAAATTATAATGCATTACCAGAGCTTCAAAAGCAAGTATATAAACTAATTGTAAAAAGATTTTTAGCAATTTTTTATCCACCAGCAGAATATCAAAAAATACAAGTTACAATAGAAGTTGAACATGGAAATGAACAAGATAAAAAGGTAGAAACATTTTCTACAAGTGGAAAAGTTTGTCTAGAACAAGGATTTTTAGAGATATTAAAACCAGTAACTCAAAAATTAAATAACAAAAAATCCACAGATAGTGATAAAGATGTGGAAAATGAAGAGGAAAATAAAGAAAAAGAAGAAAAACAAAATGATTTAGAAATATTGAAGAAACTAAAAAAGGGACAAGAAATTATAATTCATAATTTTGAGCTAAAAGAAGCGGAAACATCTCCTCCTACTAGATATAATTCAGGTTCTATTATTCTTGCTATGGAAAACGCAGGAAAATTAATTGAAGAAGAAGAATTAAGAGAACAAATAAAAGGTGCTGGAATAGGTACAAGTGCTACAAGAGCTGAAATTATAAAAAAATTAGAAAAAATAAAATACATACAAATTAATACAAAAACGCAAATTATTACATCTACAAATAAAGGTGAAATCATTTATGATATTGTTTATCAATCAATGCCAGATATATTAAATCCAAAATTAACAGCTAGTTGGGAAAAGGGACTAGATATGGTTGCCAAAAAGGAGATTGAGCCCAAAGTGTTTATGGACAAATTAGAAAAGTATATTCATTCTAAATTTGATAGATTAGTAGTGAAGATGTGAAATAGTTCAAGATAGAATAGTATATAAAATATATGAAAAAAGGGTCAAAGTGTAAAAAAATACACTTTGACCCTTTTTTGGTACGACAGGCATGTCGTTTAGCTAATCGGTGAAAGTCCGAAGTGGAGGTACATATCGCCAACCAC
>CANPZT010000017.1 GCA_947589135.1 uncultured Clostridia bacterium
GTGTAGTTCAATGGTAGAACCTCAGCCTTCCAAGCTGATGACGTGGGTTCGATTCCCACTACCTGCTCCAATTTAAGTCGGCTTACGAACCATAAATGTTTCGTAAGTTTTTTCTTTTTGGAAAAGATTTAATGAGAGAAGTTAAAGAAGAACTAAGAATTGAAATTAAGGATGATGAAATTAAGTATTTAGTTGGTTATACATCAATAAATTAACAAGGAGATATTATAAATAAAAATTATAATAAGTGTTATTTAATTACAAAAAATATTGATATTTCAGATATAAAGGTTCAAAAAGAAGAAATATCAAAAGTGAAGTACTTTTCAGAAAAATTATTAAAAAGAATTGCAAATAATTATGATGGACTAACAGATAAAACAGAAGAATGGGATTTTCTAAAAAGAATATTAGAAAAATATCTGTAATGCATAGATTTATTTGATTTTAATATATAAATATGATATACTAATTGCATCAGTTGACTAATCGAAGTATTTTTTAAAAGCAAAAAAGGGGAGTAAAATTTTTTCCAAATAATCTCCTTAATTGCTATAAAACTTAGAGTAAATTTAAAAATTTGTAATTTAATAAAAATAAGGAGAAAATAATAATGAATTCAAAAAGTAAAGTAATAATGAAATTTTCTATTGGAGTAACATTAATAGCAATAATAGTTAGTGCTGTTCAATTTGCAATAATAATTACAGGAACAATATTGATGGCATTTGGAACATATATACCTATAATTTTATTATTAACTTCAGTAATATGTATTCCATTAATAGGATTAAATATAATTATAAAAAAAATCATAAAAAATAATGAAAATATAGAAGTACCAAAGTTATTAACTAAAATGACAATTGTAAATATAATATTAATTTTAATTTTTGCTATATTTATAACATATATTTTTTGTCTAGCAAATCATGAAAAATTATTAGTGATAAGCAAACAAAAAATACTTATGCTTACACCAGAAATTATAGAAACTTTTGGAGATGACCAAATAAACTTATTTATAGTAAATAATTTAAAAATTATTATAGAATTATTTGTGATTTCAGTAATATACGCAACAATATTAATGACGACATATGTAAGAAATAAAATTAATAAGATTATGGAAATAGGAAAAGAAGCTAGAACTAAACAAATAACCAAGCCAATCATTATAGCTATATCAATTGTAATAATAGGAATATTGGGATGTATTAGTTTGGACATAACTAAGGGTCATATAGAGCAAACAGCTACAATTACAGGACAAATAATTTTAAAAGATAATTTATCCAATCAAGAAAAAGAAAATATAAAAACACAAATAAAAAAAATTGATAAAATTATTAGTTATGAATATATATCTGAAGAAGATGCTTTAAATTTAATGAAAAAAAAATTTGGAAAAATAGATAAATATGAAACTTATCCAGAAAGTTACAAGATAACTTTTTTAGATAAAGATTCTGAAGAAATAGAAAAAGCTTTGAAAAAAGTAAAAGGAATAGAAAAATTCACAAAAAATAGATTAATTAAAGAATATTAGATATTGATTTTATAGTAAAAAAATCGGTAAATTTTAAATTCACATTTAATACTTCAATTGATAAAGAAACGAGATTTTAACCTTTTCTCGTTTCTTTGTTATTTTAGAATTTAAGAATAAATTTAAATGTTATAAAAAGAATTATTTAAAACAAATTTTTTTCCATTTAAATAGGTTAATATTCCACTATCTGATTTAAAATTAAATTTTAAAATATAACTACAAAGCATTTGATATTTTTTACCAAATTTTTTATTAATTTCATTTATACCATATTTACCATCACCAATAATAGGGTAGCCCATGTGTGATAGATGGGCACGAATTTGATGAGTTTTACCTGTAGGAATTTCAACATCTAGAATGCACGAATTGTCATTTTTCTTTTCTAAAATACGATAAATAGTAATTATTTTTTGGTATCCCTTTTTAAAATTATCATTGATATACACAATTGATTTTTTTGTATCTTTAAAAAGATAAGATTCAGATTTTTTATAATTTTCTTTTGGAATTCCATAAACCCATGCTAAATAATGTTTTTCTATTTCATGTGCTCTAAATTTATCCAAAAGAATATTTAAAGCTTCTTCATTTTTAGCAAATAAGACCAAGCCAGTAGTATTTCTATCAATTCTATGACAAGGCATAGGTTTATAATTATAAGATGAATATTTTTCATGAACATATGTAGTTAAGCTATGTTCACCAGTTACTTCAATTCCATGAGGTTTATTAATTAACAAGATATTATCATCTTCAAAAAAAATATCTAGTGAGAAAGTATGGGATAAAATTTCATCTGAAATATAAACTAATATTTCATCACCTTCAAAAACATTGATATTTTCACTTACTCTTTTTCCATTTACTTTAATATCTTTTTTTCGTAAAGTTTTGAAAAATAAGTTATTAGTAAGATTTGGTATTTTGTCAAATAGAAATTTATTCAATTTTTTTTCATTATAGTTTTTGGTTACAATTAATTTTTTCATAATAAAATTATATCTTTTTCTATGGAAAAAGGCAAGGAAATAAAATTGTTTATTATAAAAATATATTAAATTTTAGTAATATAGAAAAAATAAAGAGCATAAAATAGATATGTGAACTTTGTGTGAAAAATAGAAAAAACTATTGACATTTGTTTAAAATGGGTATAAATTATTAGCAGTCACTTGGCAAGAGTGCTAAAATCTAAAGGAGGTAATGATATGATTAAACCATTAGGAAGTAGAGTATTAATAAAAATGAAAGAAGGCGAAGAAAAAACAAAAAGTGGAATTATTTTAGCAGGAAACGCACAAGAAAAGCCACAAATAGCAGAAGTAATTGAAATAGGACCAGGAGAAATGAAAGACGGAAAATTAGAACCTGTAACAGTAAAAAAAGGTGATAATGTTATTGTAAGTAAATATTCTGGAACAGAAGTAAAATATGAAGGACAAGAATACATAATTGTAAAACAAGAAGATATTTTAGCAATTGTAGAATAATTTGCTAAAGTGTATGTAAATATAAAAATAAAAATAGGATAAGGAATGTCAAAAAATTCATTCAAAAGAGATTGAAAGAGATATTTCCTAATCCATGAAAGGAAGGATAAAAAATGGCAAAGATTATTAAATTTGGAGAAGATGCAAGAAAATCTTTATTGGAAGGTGTTAATAAATTAGCAGATACTGTTAAAGTTACATTAGGCCCAAAAGGTAGAAATGTTGTTTTAGATAAGAGTTTTGGTTCACCATTAATTACAAATGATGGTGTGACAATTGCAAAAGAAATAGAATTAGAAGATAAATTTGAAAATATGGGAGCTCGTTTGGTTAAAGAAGTTTCTACAAAAACAAATGATGTTGCAGGAGATGGTACTACAACAGCAACAGTTTTAGCTCAAAGTATGATTAAAGAAGGAGTTAAAAATGTAGCTGCAGGTGCAGATCCAATGGCAATAAAAAGAGGAATAGATAAAGCTGTTAATGTAGCTGTTGAAGGTTTAAGAGAAATTAGTTCAGAAGTAAATGGAAAAGAAGATATTGCAAGAGTTGCAAGTATTTCTGCAAACAACGAAGAAGTAGGTAATTTAATTGCAGATGCAATGGAAAAAGTATCAAAAGATGGTGTTATAACAATTGAAGAATCAAAAACATCAAATACAGAACTAAATGTTGTAGAAGGTATGCAATTTGATAAAGGTTATGTTTCACCATATATGGTAACAGATACAGAAAAAATGGAAGCTATTATAGATAATCCATATATTTTAATTACAGATAAAAAAATCAGTAATATTCAAGAAATATTACCATTACTAGAAAATTTAATGCAACAATCAGGAAAATTAGTTATTATTTGTGATGATATTGAAGGAGAAGCATTATCTACATTAGTATTAAATAAGTTAAGAGGAGTTTTAAATGTAGTTGCTGTAAAAGCACCTGGATTTGGAGATAAGAGAAAAGCAATGCTTGAAGATATTAGCATATTAACAGGAGGAGAAGTAATAACATCAGATTTAGGATTAGAATTAAAAGATACAACAATTGAACAATTAGGTAGAGCAAAACAAGTGAAAGTACAAAAAGAAAACACAATTATTGTTGATGGAGCAGGAGATAAAGTAGCAATTGAAAATAGAGTTAATCAAATAAAAACACAAATTACAGAAACACAGAGTGAATATGACAAAGAACAATTACAAGAGAGATTAGCAAAAATTGCTGGTGGAGTTGCTGTAATAGGAGTAGGCGCAGCGACAGAAGTTGAAATGAAAGACAAAAAACTAAGAATAGAAGATGCTTTATCTGCAACAAAAGCAGCTGTAGAAGAAGGAATAGTAGCAGGAGGAGGAACAGCTTTAATAAATGTAATTCCTAAAGTTGAAAAATTAGTTTCTACACTAGAAAATGGAGAAAAATTAGGAGCACAAATAGTACTTCAATCTTTAGAAGAACCAGTAAAACAAATTGCTAGAAATAGTGGATTAGAACCAGCAGTAATTGTTGATAAAGTAAAACAATCAGATGCTGGAGTTGGATTTGATGCTGCAAGTGAAAAATATGTTGATATGAAAAAAGCAGGAATTGTAGATCCAACAAAAGTTACAAGAAGTGCACTTCAAAATGCAGCTTCAATTGCATCAATGGTACTTACAACAGAAAGTTTAGTAACAGATGCACCAGAAGAAAAAGGATGTAATTGTGGTGGACACGGAGATGGAATGCCAGCTGGAATGGACGGAATGTATTAAAATAATATAAAAATATTTTTCGAGTTTAAAATTTTCTTTAATGTATATTTAATAGAGAATTTTAAACTCGATTTTTTTATTTCATAGTTAACACTAATAAAATTTTTTAAACTATTAACAAAATGTATAATTTATGGTAATATAAAATAGAAAGGGGATAATAAATGAAAAAGTTATTGAAACCAAGTATGAAAAAAATAATAGTACTAATTTTTATAATATTGTTAATAGTTGCTATTTCAATAGGAATTATTTTTACTAGATTTCGCAATAACATTGAAACTTCAAGCGATGAACTAAAAGCTGACAATCAAAATATTATTCCAGATGTAAGTTTAGAAAATACAAAATTTGATATATCAGAAACAGATATTACAAGCAATAATATAACAATAACGATATCATCAAAACTAGAAGATTATAATTTGTATTATTATATTGATACTATGGACAAGCCAGAAAATAGTGAAGAAGGTAGCCAAGAAGAAATAGTAGACAAAGATGAACAAGAAGACGTCGAAAAAATAAAAAAGAAACCAGAAATTTATATACTATATCAAGATAAGATAGAAATTGAATCTAACTCAAATATATATTTTAAGTATGAAGCAGAAGGAAAATACAGTAAAAATTCATATATATTAGAAATCAATAATATTGACAAACAAGTGATAATAGATGAGGCATTAGAAAATGAATCTGCAACAGAAGAAGAACTGAAAAAAGAACAGGTAAATGTAGCAGATAAAAGTGCACCATATTATATAATAGTAAATTATAGCTCTAATGTAGTAACAATATATAAAAAAGATGCAAATAATCAATATACAATACCAGTTAAAGCAATGGTATGTTCTACTGGTGTAAGTACTCCTAGAAGTGGAGTATATAAACTTACTAATGCTAGGTATAGATGGAGAGCATTGTTTGGAGGAGTTTATGGACAATATGCTGTAAAAATAGTTGGAAACATACTATTTCATTCAGTACCATATGTGAGAACAGATAATGGAGCATTAGAATATTGGGAATATGATAAATTAGGCACTGCAGCTTCAGCAGGATGTGTAAGACTTACAGTTGCAGATGCATTATGGATTTATAATAATTGTGGAAGTGGTACACAAGTAGAGTTTTCTTCAAATTCTGCTAATCCATTAGGAAAACCATCAGCTAGAAAAATATCTGCATATGAAAGCCTAAGAGGATATGACCCAACTGATCCAATTTCTAATAATCCATGGAGAAGTGCAAATATTCAAAACAATACAAATAACACATCTTCAAATAATAATAATTCAAACAATACATCAAACTCACAGGATTCAAATAATAATCAAAAAAATCCAAGTTCAACAGAACCACAAAAACAAGAAAATAATTCTAATACTAACAATGCTACTACAGATAAGTCAAATACAAATAAGCAAAATACTAATAGTGGAGCTACTAATAATACATTGAATAAAAATAGTAATACTTCTTTAGATAATACAAATAAAAACAATACTAATTCTTTAAATAGTTTAAATAAAAATAATGTGGCAAAATAGAAGTTTTAATATACCTTAAGTTGAAGTGAATTCAAATTGTTAGAAAAAAAATTTAACAAGAAAGGGTTACTTCAACTTAAAGTGTTTTGTTTTCATTTTTTTATAAAGTTATGTATATATTTTTAATTGACAAAAGAAGAAAAATAATATAATATAAGTTTTAATATTTTGGCAACTTTCTGACAACCTTTTTTATAGAAAATAGGTTCAAAATAGACAAAATATACAACCTAAATAAAAATTAAAGGTTGTCAAAAATATTCAAAAACCAATAAAAATAGTGTAAATGCCAATATAGCTCAGTTGGTAGAGCAACAGATTCGTAACCTGTAGGTCGGCAGTTCGATTCTGCCTATTGGCTCCATAAAGTAAAATCGTCGCACTTTGGCGAAAATGATTAATTGACTATAAAAGGTCAATTTTTTTTATGCAGATAAGTTTTTTAAAATATCATTTCATAATGTTTGCTGTGGCTATAATTCCTTTTTATTTATATCTTATATAACAAACTTACAACATATTCAAATCTAAAACGATAAACTACTTGTAAATTTTTGCATTTTAGTGTAAAATACCAATATAATGTAAATAATAAAATAGGAGGATTGAGAAAATCAATGAGATTCGTAGACAACGAAGAATCGAAAAAAGAATATAAAGATTTTTTAGAACAACATGAAAGATGTAATTTTCAACAATCACTAGAATGGGCAGAAGTAAAAAAGCCAAACTGGAAACCAGAAGTAATTTTAGCAGAAGATAAAGATGGAAATATTATAGGTTCATTATGTGTATGGATTAGAAAAATGCCCATTTTTGGAAATATCATGTATTCATCAAGAGGACCAGTATGTGATATTCATGATATTGCAGTAATGAAGCAATTAACGGATGGAGCTAAAGAACTTGCAAAAAAATATAAAGCAATAGTCTTAAGAATGGAACCAGACATTTTAAGTGAAGATGAAAATTTTAGAGATATAGTAACAAGCTTAGGATATAGAATTAAAGATGATGCAAAAGACTTTAAAGACGAAATTCAACCAAGATACGTATTTAGGTTAGATATTAAAGATAAAACAGAAGAAGAAGTAATGGCAGGCTTTAAACAAAAATGGAGATACAATATTAGACTAGCAGGGAAAAAAGGTGTTACAGTAAAGGAAGGAACAAAAGAAGATTTAAAAGACTTTCATAAAATTATGATAGAAACGGGAGCAAGAGATGGATTTATTATTCGTCCATTAGAATATTTTGAAAAAATGTATGATTGTTTAGGACCAGAACATATGAAAGTGTTAATGGCATATTATAAAGACAAGCCAATATCAGGAGTAATACCAATATTTTATGGAAATAAAACATGGTATTTATATGGAGCAAGTAGTAATGAACATAGAAATTTAATGCCAAATTATTTATTACAATGGGAAATGATAAAAATGGCAATTAAAAGAAAAGATGATATATATGACTTTAGAGGAGTGTCAGGAGTAGTTGATGAAAATCATCCTCAATATGGATTATATAGATTTAAGCAAGGATTTGGTGCAACATTTACAGAATTTATAGGAGAAGTTTACCTACCATTTAAACCATTAACCTATAAACTATATCGTTTTTCAGAAAAAATGTTTAGAACAATTAGACAATTAAAAATGAAACTAAAAAAATAATAATTTTATACTTTTTTGTTATTTATTTAAATGTTAGAAACAAATAAATTATAGTAACTTAATAAAATATAAAATAAAAAGAGGAGAAAAGATTGAATACTTTAGTAATCAAGAAAAGTGATTTAAAGCATAATATTGAACAAATAAAAAAATATGCAGAAAAAAGCGGAAAAGATGATAAAGGAAATCCATTAAAAATTATAGCAGTAGTAAAGGGAAATGGTTATGGATTAGGAATTGTAGAATATACAAAAATTTTAATTGATAATGGAATATCATTTTTTGCGGTAGCCACAATAGATGAAGCATTAAAATTGAGAAAAGCAGGAATTAAAGAAGATATATTGATGTTATCATCTACAGCCATAAAAGAAGATTTAGAAAAATTAATAGAAAATAAAATTATTATAACAATAGGTTCAAAAGAATCAGCAGAAATTGCTAATGAAATAGGAAAAGAGAAGAACGAAAAAATAAGAGCACATCTAAAAATAGATACAGGATTTGGAAGATATGGTTTTATATATCAAAAAAGAGATGAAATGATTGAAATTCTAAAAAGTATTGAAAATATTAAAATAGAAGGAACATTTTCACACTTTTCACTTAGCTTTTATGATGATAAATATACCAAAAAACAATTTGACAGATTTATTGATGTAATCGAAGTATTAAAAATGAATGAAATTGAAACAGGAATGTTACACATTTGTAATTCATCAGCTTTTTTAAAATTTCCTAACATGCATCTAAATGCAGTAAGAATAGGATCTGCATTTTTAGGAAGATTATCTTTCAAAAATCATATTGGACTAAAAAAAATAGCCCATTTAGAATCTCAAGTAACAGAAATTAAAGAATTACCAAAAGATTTTAATATAGGGTACTCTAATACTTATAAAACAAAAAAAGATACAAGAATAGCCATTATCCCATGTGGATATATGGATGGAATAAATTTGTCAAATGGTAGAGATATGTTTAGAATAGTTGATAAATTAAGATATATTTCAAGAGAAATAAAAGACTTTTTAAAGAAAAAAGCAATCTATGTAAAAATAGGAGAAAATACTTGTAAAGTTTTAGGTAGAGTTGGAACTTATCATATTGTTTGTGATATAACAGATAAAAACATAAATATTGGAGATAAAGTTGTTATTCAAGTAAATCCAAAATTTGTAGACTCTAGCATAAGGAGGGAATATAGAGCATGAGTGAAGAAAAAGAAGAAATAAAACAAGATGAAAAACAAAATGATAAACAATTAAAAGATGAAAAACAAAATAATAAACAATTAAAAGATGAAAAACAAAATAATGAACAATTAAAAGATAAAAAATTAAAATTAGGATTTTTTAAAAAAGTATGGTATTCCATAATAAAAATAGAAAAATATCCTGATATGGCGGCAGAAGGATTAGGAAAATCAATTAGTTACTTAGCAAAAATAGTTATAATACTTGCAATTGTACTTTGTTTAGGAATGATGTATCAAACTTATCAATTAGTACAAGAAGGAGTAACATATTTACAAAATGAATTTCCAGACTTTTCTTATCAAGATGGAAAGTTAAACATAAATTCTGAAGACACAATTATCATTTCAGATAAAGATTCAGTTTTAGGAAAAACAATTATTGATGCAAAAACAGAAGATGAAAAAGAAATTAATAAATATATAAATGAAATTGAAGATGTTGGAAATGGTATAATAATTTTAAAAGATAAAGTAATTTTAAAAAATCAATCAGTAACAGGAACGATTAACTATAATTATAATGAAATATTTGGACAAATGGGAATTACACAATTTAATAAGCAAGATGTTATAAATTATGCAAATAGCTATCAAATAATGAATCTGTATTTAAGTGTATTTTTAACAATATTTATATATAGTTTTGTTATGTATTTTTTAACTACTATTTCAAATGCAGTATTTTTAAGTTTATTTGGATATTTAGCAACATGGGTTGCAAAAATCAAAATGAGATATGTAGCAATTTTTAATATGTCAATTTATGCACTTACATTGTCTATTATATTAAATATGTTATATGTAGCTATTAATGTTTTTGTAGAGTATAATATGGAATATTTCCAAGTAATGTATGTAGCAGTGGCAGCAATTTATTTAGTAGCAGCGATATTTTTATTAAAGACAGAATTTATAAAAAAGCAAGAAGAATTAATGAAAATAGTTGAAGCACAAGAAATTGTAAGAAAGCAATTAGAAGAACAAGAAAAGGAAAAAGAAGAAAAAGAAAGAGAACAAAACAAGGAAACAGGCAAAAAAGAAAATAAAGAAGAAAACAAAGAAGGAAAAACAAAAGGAAAAGAAGATAAAGAAAAAGAAGGTAAGGATAATCAAGGAGAAGAACCTGAAGGATTAAATGCATAAAACATAGAAGGGAGAAAAGCATAATGAATAAAAACGAAAAAGGAAACAAAAAAAATCAAAATAATTTAATTATAGCAATAATAGCACTACTTATTTTAGTAGTTGTCGTTGTAGGATTAGGATTTTATTATATGAATAATGAGAAGGATAAAGATGAGAAAACATTGGCATATACAGACCTAATTAAAGAAATGTCATCTGGAAATATTGAAAAAATAGAGATGACAACAGGAAGTACTACAGTAAAAGTAAAAGTAAAAAATGAAGAAGAAGAAAAAACATCAATAGTACCAGAAACAGAAAGTTTTATAACATTAGTTCAAACAAAAGTTGCAGAAGGAAATGAAATAGAGCTAATTCAAAAACCTAAAAGTATTATTACACAAATATCTAATGTAATTATTACATTCTTACCAACAGCATTAATGATAATTTTAATAATAATGATTGTTAAAATGCAAGGATTAGGAGAAAAAGGAAAAATCTATGATGACACAGAAAGAAAAACAAAAATTAAATTTGATGATGTAGCTGGACTAGATGAAGAAAAAGAAGAATTAATTGAAATTGTAGAGTTTTTAAAAAGACCAGAAAAATTTGCAAAAATGGGAGCAAAAGTTCCAAGAGGAGTTTTATTATATGGAAAGCCGGGAACGGGAAAAACATTAATTGCAAAGGCAATTGCTGGTGAAGCAGATGTTCCATTCATTTCTATGAGTGGTTCCGAATTTATAGAAATGTTTGCAGGTCTTGGAGCATCTAGAGTTAGAAAACTATTTGAAAAAGCTAGAAAAGTAGCACCATGTATTGTGTTTATTGATGAAATAGATGCAATTGGAGCAAGAAGATCAACTAATAGTGGAGCTGAGACAGAAAACAATCAAACACTAAACCAATTATTAGTAGAAATGGATGGATTTAGCTCAGAGGAAACAATTATTGTACTTGCTGCAACTAATAGACCAGAAATGTTGGATAAAGCATTATTAAGACCAGGAAGATTTGATAGACAAATAACAATACCAACTCCAGATTTAAAAGGAAGACTAGAAATATTAAAAATACATGCTAAAGAAAAGAGATTAGCAGAAGATGTAAATTTAGAAAGCATTGCAGAAGATACAGCAGGATACACAGGAGCAGAATTAGCAAATATTCTAAATGAAGCGGCAATTATTGCGACAAAAAGACAACATGAAGAAATTGAAAATGAAGATGTAGAAGAAGCAGTAAAAAAAGTAACAGTAGGTTTAGAAAAACGAGCAAGAGTGATATCAGAAAAAGATAAAAAATTAACAGCATACCATGAAGCAGGGCATGCAGTTGTAAGTAGATATCTACCAACACAAACAGATGTAAAAGAAGTATCAATTATCCCAAGAGGTGTTGCAGGTGGATATACAATGTACAAATCTGATGAAGATAAATATTATATTTCAAAAACAGAAATGCAAGAAAAATTAATTGCATTATTAGGCGGACGAGCAGCGGAAAAATTAGTATTAGACGATATTTCAACAGGAGCAAGTAATGACATAGAAGTAGCAACAAAAATTGCAAGAGATATGGTAACAAAATATGGAATGAGTGATACTCTAGGACCAATTGATTTCCAAGGAAAAGAACCATATGAAATGCAAATGTTTGGTGAAAATATTGGAGATAAAATAGGAGAAGAAGTAAAACAATTAATAGACATAGCTTATCGAAATGCACAAGAATTATTAAAACAACATAGAGACAAGCTAGATGCAATTGCACAAGCATTATTAGAAAAAGAAAAAATTAATGAACAAGATTTTAAAAGATTTTTTAGTTAATGTAACAAGTGTGACAAGGGGCGTCCTTTGTCACACTTATGTTTTTTAATATAATAAAATACTTTATAATTATATTTTTTCATAACTTTGTGTGTCGCAACTTTCATAATAAAAAATAGTATGTAAGTTGCTCCAATCGCACTCATTTCATTCGTTTGGTCGCTTACGCAGTTATTCAAAATATAATTATAAAGCATTTTTTATAGTTTGAAATAGTAACAAAATGTGTGACAAAAAGGGGACAACCCTCTTGTCACACGTTATAAAAATAGTTATAATATAAAATATAAAGTGTCAAAAAGTCTAGTATCTTATGATAATACCTATTATAAAACTACAAAAAAGAAGGTGTAAATATGCAAATAAAAGAAGCAATGAAAAAAGGAACTATAATATTAAAGACAAACGAAATTGAAAATCCAAACCTAAAATCAAGGTTACTTATGCAATACATACTAAACAAATCAAGGCAATACTTACTAGTGCATGATAATGAACAATTAGGTAAAGTACAAGAAACACAATATTTTAACAATATAGAAAAATTAATAACAGGGACACCATTACAGCATATTACACATAGTCAAGAATTTATGAAAATGAATTTCTATGTAGATGAAAATGTATTAATTCCTAGACCAGATACAGAGATATTAGTAGAGGAAAGTATAAAAATAGCAAAAAAGATAGGTGCAAAAAAAATATTAGATTTATGCACAGGGAGTGGAGCAATTGCGATATCTATTGCAAAACATATCGAAAAAAGTGAAATTACTGCAATAGATATCAGTACAGAGGCATTAAGAGTTGCAAAGTTAAATGCGAAAAATAACGAAGTAGAAAATAAAATAACTTTTATAAAGTCAGATTTATTTGATAATATAAAGAAAGAAAAATATGACATGATAGTGTCAAACCCACCTTATATAAAAAGAGATATAATTTGTACTTTAAATAAAGAAGTTCAAAAAGAACCTAATATTGCTTTAGATGGTGGCTATGACGGATTAGACTTTTATAGAAAAATTATAAAACAAGGATTTGAATATTTAAAATATAATGGATATTTATGTTTAGAAATAGGATATGACCAAAAAGAAGATGTGCTTGAATTATTAGACAAGCAAGAACAATATGCAAATATAATATCAAAAACAGATTTAAGTGGAAATGATAGAGTAATTATGGCACAACTAAAATAGAAAAATAAGGAGGAAAATATGTCTTTTTCATCAGATATTAAACAAGAGTTAAATAATTTAAAAAATTTATCAAATAAAGAGTTAGTAAAATATGAATTAATAGGATATCTTGTTTCAGGTAATATAGATATAAAGAAAAATGACATAGAATACACGACAGAAAGTGATTATAACATTAATCGATTTTCAAAATTATTATCTAATTTAAATATTAATCATGACATTGATGTAAATGGAAGAATCTTTATTATAAAAGTAAAAAAGAAAAATATAAAAGATTTTGTTGTAATAAATGAAAATGAAATTTTGATGAAAGAAGAAATCAAATTCGAAAATAATCAAGAAAAACTAAAAGCAATTATAAGAGGAATGTTTCTTGGTTCAGGTTCTATTAATAATCCTGAAAATAAATATCATTTAGAAATTATTTTCTCTAACTATCAAACTTTAGAAATAGCAGTTTATTTATTAGAAAAATTAGATATAAAAGTAAAAAAAATGAATGTAAAAAATAAATACTATATTTATTTAAAAGAAGGAGAAGAAATTTCAAAAATGTTAGCACTAATTGGTGCAAATAAAGCAGTTATGAAATTTGAAGAAATTCGTATACAAAAAGAAATGAGAGGAAAAGTAAATAGATTAGTAAATTGTGAAACAGCTAATCTAAATAAAACAATTAATGCTTCAGTAGAGCAAATTGCCGCAATTCATAAGTTAAAAGAAAGTGGAAAATTTAATAAATTAAACGATAATTTAAAAGAAATTGCTGAATTAAGATTGAAAAATCCAGATGTATCATTAATAGAATTAGGAAAAATGCTAAAAAAACCAGTAGGTAAGTCAGGAGTAAACTATCGTTTAAAAAAAATAATAGAGCTAGCAGAAGATTGAGACAATAGGGACAGTCTTTATTTGTCTCATCTTTTTGTCGATTTTTGTCAAAAATTAAATTAAGAGTACCCAGTTTAGAAGGTGATAATAGTTGAATAAAGAAGAAATAGGTATATATATTCACATTCCATTTTGTAAACAGAAATGTTATTATTGCGATTTTGTATCTTATACAAATAAAGAACAAGAGATAAGAGAATACATTGATTGTATAATAAAAGAAATACAATCTTATGAAATAAAAGATTATAATGTTACTACAATTTATATAGGAGGAGGAACACCTTCTTTTATTGATGGATCTTATATAAAAGAATTAATGAAAATTTTAAAAGATAAATTAGTATGCAATAAAACTAAATGGAAGGATATAGAAATTACAATAGAAATAAACCCAGGTACTATAACTTTACAAAAATTGAAATGCTATATAGAAGCGGGAATTAATAGAATTAGTATAGGTTTGCAAAGCACAAATGATAGTTTATTAAAACAAATAGGAAGAATTCATACATATGAAGAATTCCTTGATACATATAAAATGGCAAGAAAAGTAGGTTTTAAAAATATTAATATAGATTTTATTTTAGGTCTTCCAAGTCAAACGATACAAGACTTGAAAGACACAATTGAAAAAGCAGTTAAATTAAATCCAGAGCATATAAGTGTATATTCTTTAATTGTAGAAGAAAATACGAAAATAGAAAAATTAATTAATGAAGGAAAATTGAAATTACCTGAAAAAGAATTAGAAAGACAAATGTATTGGTATGTAAAAAATAAATTAGAATTGAATGGGTACAATCATTATGAAATATCTAATTTTGCAAAAAAAGGCAAAGAATCAAGACACAATAAAAATTGTTGGGAACAAAAACAATATATAGGAATAGGTGCAGCAGCACATTCATATTTAAATAATGAAAGATATTCTAATATAGAAAATTTAGAAAGTTATATAAATAATATTAAGTTAGGAAATATAGAAAAAAATAAAATAGTTCATGAGATTCAAAATATTGAAGATACTGAAAAAGAATATATGCTATTAGGACTTAGAAAAATAGAAGGAATAAGTATAAACAGATTTAAAGAAAAGTTTGGAGAAAATCCAATTTATATATTTAGAAAAGAATTAGACAAATTAGTAACAGATGGGTTAATAGAGATTGATTTAGATAAGATAAAACTTACTAATAAGGGATTAGATTTAGCAAATTTAGCATTTGAAGAATTTGTGTAAAAGAGAAATTTTCTTCTTTTTAATATTCTTATAGGAATTTTCACCAAATGCTGATAAAATCTATAATTACATGGCACACAAATTTTTACATAAAAAATCAATGCTTATTTGTATACATATTGAAGTAAAAGTAATACTATTCTTTATAATAGCATTTATGATATCTTTAACATTAAATGTTGCCTTGACTACAGTTCTGTATAAGAACTGGGTTGATAGCAGGCTACATAAATAAAAAAGACTCACATCTGTACTTTGCTAGGTAGATGTGAGTCTTCTCAAACTATTTGGCAAAACCACGTTTGTGGATTTGTCATTTCCTATTTTTATTATACATAGATTATTTAATTTTGTCAAATGCTAATTTTTTTTCAATAAATTTAAATAAGCTATAATATTATATAAAAGAAGATGTTTTTATAGAACACTAAATCCCATAAAAACATCCAGACTATTCTAAATGCTAAGTATAGAGTTATAAAAAACAAAAAAGAAAAAATGTTCGTAAAAAGTGTTGACAAAAATAAAAAAAGTCGATACAATAAAAGCGAACATTTTTTTAGTAATATTTTAGGAGGTAAAAATGATAGCAACACTACATATAAAAAATATAGGAATTATAGAAGACATATGTATAGATTTAAATAAAGGGCTAAATGTATTAACAGGAGAAACAGGAGCAGGAAAAACCCTAATAATAGACTCTTTACAAATTATATCAGGAGGAAGATTTTCAAAAGAAATGATAAGAAAAGGAGAAACAAACTCCTTTGTTGAACTATGCCTATATGAACCAGAAAATGAAAACTCAATAGAAAGAAATATTATAGTATCAAGAGAAATCCAAAATAACGGAAAAAATATGTGTAAAATAAATGGAAGAATGGTAACTGTAAATGAACTAAAAGAATTTATGGCACAATTTATTGAAATACATGGACAAAATGACAATCAAAACTTATTAGACGACAAATTACACCTTGAATATTTAGATGGATTTATAGGAAACAAAATAGCATGTAAAAAACAAGAATATGAAAAACTATATAATAGATATATTGAAATAAAACAACAACTAAAGCAAAACTTTGGAGACGACAAAGAAAGGCAAAGAAAATTAGATTTATTAAAATATCAAATAAATGAAATACAAGAAGCTAATCTAAAAATAGAAGAAGAAAAAGAACTAGAAGAAAAAAGAAAAATCATGGTAAACTCAGAAAAAATAGTAGAAAATTTAAATGAAGCAGATGGTTTAATAGGAGAAAATAGCATAGACAGTATAAGTATGGCAATTAGGGCTTTAGAAAAAATAGAAAATATTGATGAAAAATACGAACAAGTATCATCAAATTTAAAAAACATATATTATGAACTACAAGAATTATCAAGAGATATATCAAGCTACAAAAAAGATATATACTTTGATGAAGAAGAAAATAACTATATAGAAGAAAGATTAGACCTAATATATTCTTTAAAACGTAAATACGGAAACACAATTGAAGAAATACTTATGTACGAAGAAGAAATAAAAAATGAAATAGACAGAATAGAAAATTTAGAAGAATACAATAACAAACTAAAAACAGAACAAAAAGAAATACAAGAAAAAATGAATCTAATAGCATCAGAAATTCATAAAATAAGAAAAGAAAAAGCTATTGAGTTAAGCAAACAAATCAATAATGAATTAGAAGATTTAGAAATGAAAAATGCAAAACTTAACATTCATGTTGACTATATGGAAGAAGAATATTTAAAAGCAGGAAAAGACATTGTTAAATTTTATATTACAACAAACATTGGAGAAAATGAAAAAGAATTATCAAAAATAGCATCAGGAGGAGAAATGTCTAGAACTATGCTTGCAATAAAAAAAGTATTAGCAGACTCAGACAAAATGCCAGTTCTTGTTTTTGATGAAATTGATACTGGAATTAGTGGAAAAGCAGCAAGCTCAGTAGCTAGAAAACTAAAAACAATTTCACAAAAACACCAAGTATTGTGCATTTCTCACCTACCAAATATAGCTGCAACTGCAGATTATAACTATTATATTAGTAAAGATATAAAAGAAGAAAGAACAAAAACACAAATAAAATTATTAAAAGAAAAAGAAGTAATAGAAGAAATTGCAAGAATTTCATCAGGAGAAATTAATGAAATTACTTTAAAATATGCAACAGAATTAAGAAATAAAAAAGCCTCATAAAAGATAATATAAAAAAGGAGATATATTTCAAATAAATTAATAATTATACAAAGTATAAAAGAAATAAAATTTGTGTAAACTACATAAGAAAAGGAAAATAATTCCTAAATATATTATACAAGGAGGAAAAAACATGAAAAATTTCTTAGAGATTGAAAAGATAAAAGCAATAGAAATATTAGATTCAAGAGGAAATCCTAGTATCCAAGTAGAAGTAATGTTAGAAAATGGAACAACAGGTATTGCATCAGTGCCATCAGGAGCATCTACAGGAAGTTTTGAAGCAGTAGAATTAAGAGATGGAGATAAATCAAGATATATGGGAAAGGGAGTACAAAAAGCAGTTGAAAATGTAAATAAAAAAATTTCAAAAGAAATAATAGGAATGAATGTATTTGAACAAAGAAAAATTGACCACACAATGATACAATTAGATGATACACCTAATAAATCTAACCTAGGAGCAAATGCTATTTTGGGAGTATCATTAGCAGTAGCAAAAGCAGCAGCTAATGCACTTAATTTAGAATTATATCAATATTTAGGTGGTATTAATGCAACAGAATTGCCTATTCCAATGATGAACATACTAAATGGAGGAAAACATTCAGACAATAATATAAGTATTCAGGAATTTATGATTATGCCAGTTGGAGATATAACTTTTGCAGAAAGACTACGTAGAGGAGCAGAAATTTATCATACATTAAAAAAAGTATTAAAAGAAAAAGGATATTCAGTAGCAGTAGGAGATGAAGGAGGATTTGCTCCAAACTTAGATAATGAAGAAGAAGCA
>CANPZT010000018.1 GCA_947589135.1 uncultured Clostridia bacterium
AAATTACTAAAATGTAGCATTTTCTTCAATACTATCAAATTTTTTTACTATGTTGCTTTTACTTTTTTAACTAACCATTGATTAAATTTTATTAAATATGAGAATATAACTAAAACAATTTCTAAATTTTCAGTAAAAAATAAAACTTGATTTTTTTATGTATATGTGCTAAAATATATGTATATTGATATAAGAGAGGTGAAAACTTAAAGTCATACTTTAAGGAAAAAATGGTAGAAAAAAATAGAATAGAAGAAAAGCAAGTTTTAAGAATAAAACCAAGAGATATTATAGAAATCTGGAAAGAATTTTGGAATCCTATACCAGAAGAAAAGACAGAAGAGGAAGAAATATTAGAGGATAATAATATTACAGATGCAGAAAAGAAAGCATTAATAAAAGCATTAAAAAGTACTGAAAAATTAAGTAATAAATTATTTAGAAATTCATACAAAACTACAAAATTAGAAATAAAGGATGCAAAGAAAAGTGCTGAAGAAGCTTTAGAAAAAGATAAAGACAAAATACAAAAACAGATATCAGAAAAAATAAAAAATAATGAAAGAGAAATATAGTATGGATAAAAAATACAAGAAATTAAAATTTCTTGTATTTTTATCTTGACAAATGCGTAAACTACAAGTATAATAAATAGCGTCATCAATATGGCGAAGTAGCTCAGTTGGCTAGAGCATTCGGTTCATACCCGAAGGGTCATGTGTTCGAATCACATCTTCGCTACCAACGACGTATCTGTTCTAACTTCGTAGAATAGATAGATATAAATATCATTCTGAAAAAGGATGGTATTTTTTTTTGTAAAATGTTGATATTTGTGGTATTATTTATTTATATTTATATTAAAAATAAAGGAGATTTATTAATATATGAAAGACTTGATTTGGGTTGGAATACGAGAATCTGAGATAAAATATTCTAATTTTATAGATAATTCTATAAATATGTTTGGAAATAATATTAATTCTTTGCAAAATCAAATTAAGAAGAGAATAAATCATAATAATAAAAAAAATTATGATTTTATAGATGATTTTTACAACAATGAAATTATCAAACAAGTTAAGAGCAATCCAAATACAAAATTTATGTATTATAGTCAAATCTATAGTTTTTATAGTATGAAAAAATTAGGACTATTGGATTATATAATATGCTTAAATAATCAAGATTTAATTGAATTTGCTAATAATAAGTTTAAAATAAAAGAATATTTGAAAGATTATATTCCTGTATTAAAATATATTTATATAAATGGTAAAAACTATAATTTTAAGCAATTAAGCCAAAAATATGGAAATGTTAAATTTGTTATTCAAACAGAGGATGATTCAGGTGGATCTGGTACAATCGTATTAAGCGAAAATAATAAAGATGATATAAAATTAGATAATAATTGTACATATATGGTTACTAAATATTGTGAAAATAATATTCCTGTTAATATACATATTTTAATTTCGCAAAATGATATTACATTATTACCGCCTTCTATACAAAATATAGAATTATCATTTAACAAACTAATGTATAAAGGTTGTGATTTTATAGCCTATAAAGAATGCGTTAACACTAAAATGGATTCAAAATTAAAAGAATATGCTTATACAATAGGAAAATTAATGCAAGAAAAGGGATATAGAGGAATTTTAGGAGTAGATAGTATTATATACGATAACGAAGTATATTTTATGGAGATAAACCCTAGATTTCAAAATTCTTCTATAATATTAAATAAAGCATTACAAGAAAATAATTTACCATCATTACAGGAACTACATTATAATTGTTTTTTTAATAAAAACATAAAATTAAAATCATTTGATGTTAATTATAGTGGCTATATTAACGAATATGGGATATTAAATAGGAAATTTAAAATAGAACCTATAGAAAAATTAGATAATATTAATGAAAAGATAGAATGTGAAAATTTTAGTTATTTATCTACAGATTTATACAATAAATCAATAAAGGAAAGGAAAAACTATGAATAAAGAATTAATACAAAATCATATTAGAGAAAAGAGTAAGCAAGGGTTTACCAATAAAAAATACAATATATTCTTTGATGGAAAAGTATTACAAATATGCTTTTATAGCGTAGGTTGTAGATTTAGTAAAAATGGTAATTGTATAATGTGTAACTATGGAAAATTAAGGAGAAATAATTTGACTCCAAAGGACATTAATGAAATTATGCAGGAAGTTTTTAATAATCTAAATAAAAAGCCTAAAGTATTATTGTTAAATAGTTTAGGAAATATATTAGATGAATTAGAAATGCCAAAAGAAAATTTTATAGCATTGTTAGATGAAATTTCGAATGTTGATATAAATGTAATAGTATTTGAAACACACTATTCTAGCATTAATGAAGAAGTTTTACAACTAATAAAACAAAAATTATCTAAAAAGTGTGTAGAAATTGAACTAGGATTTGAAAGCTCTAATTCTGAATATAAAAAGAAATATTTAAACAAAATAGTTGATAATGATGAATTTATAGAAAAAGTTAATTTAATAAAATCTTATGGATTTGCAGTTGAAACAAATGTTATTTTTGGTATGCCTTTTTTATCTAATAAAGAGCAAATAAAAGATACTATTCAAAGCATTATTTGGTGTTTTCAAAATAATATAGATGGAGTCAATTTATTTCCAATGAATATAAAGCCATATACTTTATTATATAAATTATATGAAACAGGAGAATATCTCCCCGTTAAACATGAAGATTTTATAAAAGTACTTAAATTAATACCAAAAGATTATATTGATAAAGTTTATTTGTGTTGGTATGGAAATAGACAATTATATTATGATGGAAAGCCAACCATTTTACCAATATGTGATCAATATGAATATGATAAATTGATGAATTTTTACAGAGATTTCAACTTACACAAAAATAAGAAATATAGAGAAAATTTATTAAAAAATATGACTTAATAAAAATTAGTAATATAACTATCGTTAAAAAAAATAAATACAATTCTGTAATATAAATATATATTACCAAAATTATTTAATAAGTAAATTCTAAATTTTTTATATAAGGTTGACAAAATTAACATAAAAAGGTAAAATATAAAAGTAACAATAACATATAAACCAATCATAATTATGTAAGGAGGAATCATTATGGGAAGATGGGATGGAACTTATGACAGCACCAAAGAGAGCCAAGATGGACTTGAAGGAGACATCCTTCGGGCTATGACAGGCAACTACACGTATCCGACAAGTACTGGAGGAACAGTAAGGCAGTCTGACAGCCGTATTGATGTGTATGGTTCAAGCGATTCATCAAAAGGACATTCACATGACTGGTATAATGATTCAACAAACACCTATGGACATCATGATTAAGCAAAGAAGAGAAAAGGGAAAAGAGACAGTTTGTAGCTGTCTCTTTTTATTTTTCCTTATCTGCTACCAACGACGCTTTTTTTCAACTTTATAGAACAGATAAATCAAATATCATTCTGAAAAAGGATGGTATTTTTTTTATATATACGAAAAATGTCATATTTTATGAAAAAAAATATTTATAAAAAAGATAAGAACTAGTTTTTGCAAAATAAAAGTTTATTTTTGTAAATATAAAAAATCAAAATAAAACTATAATGATAAAATATGTGTTGCAATAAAGTGAGGTGAGAAAATGTTAGATAAAATCTGTACTTTTCTAACCAATAAAATTAGAAAAGAAATGCCAGAAATTGATGATGAAAGAGCAGAAGTAATTAATTATGGATTACAGAATATAATGGGTGAGATACCAAAAATTTTTATTATGCTAATTTTATCTTATATTTTAGGAATCTTTTGGTTATCATTGTTTACTTTTCTTTCATTATTACCATATAAAGGAGCATCTGGGGGAGTACATTTAAAAACACATATTGGTTGTATATTATTTACAAATGCTTTTTATTGCATAATACCATTTGTATCACAATATTTTGTAATTCCTCAATTAATAAAAGATATTCTAATTTTATTTATTTGGGTATTTGGAATGTTTATGATAAAACTTTATGCACCAGCTGACACAGAAAATGTTCCAATTTTAAGAAAAAAGGATAGAAGAAAAAAGCAAATAGTATCTTATATAACTTATACAATAGGGTTATTGGTAGCTCTTATTATACCAAATGAAACAATTTCTAATATCCTAATATTATCAAACTTTATTCAAACATTAACAATTACTAAATTTGTATATAGATTAACTAATAGTAAATATGGATATGAAGTATATGGAGATACTTCAACTGAAAGTGTTTAGTACAAAATATGTACCGGTGATATTTTGTATTATAGATTATACTAAGGAGGAAGATATTATGTTAAAATTTTTAGCAAAAACAGCAGAAAAATATGCAAAGGCAACAAATACAGCATGTGTAATAATGGCTATATTTCATCAACCAAAAATGCCTGCATCTATGATAAAAAAAGATTAATTTAATTAATATTGGTAAAACATTATATGTTGTTTTACCAATATTATAGCTTAAAAGTTATAATAAATACAATCCAACAATAAAAAAGCAACTTTTCTAAGTTGCTTTTTTATTATTAAGGTTTGTTATATATTTCTAATTGTTGAGTGAAATATTTATCATCTTTAGAAGTAAATAAATTAATATTTTTATTTTTCTTTACTAATTTACGAACTTCCCATAAACCTAATCCAGTATGATCATCTTTACTAGATACACCTTTTTCAAATATTTTTTCAGTATCAATATTAGGGGTATT
The DNA here is from genome assembly GCA_947589135.1 of uncultured Clostridia bacterium. Lineage (GTDB taxonomy): Bacteria > Bacillota > Clostridia > TANB77 > CAG-508 > CAG-269. The sequence goes on from CANPZT010000018.1 coordinate 4,789, forward strand.
ATACGTATTTTCGACAATAAGTAATTGTCTATAATTTTTACTATCATTTTTAAATATAATATTAATAATTTTTTCTTCACATTCAGAACTTGCTTCAATTGCATTATCAAGTAATATTCCTAAAATTCTTGCAAATTCATAAATTTTCATATTTAAAGTACTTAAATCTAATAAAAATGTAATATTAACTTTAATATCTTTTGATTCTGCTTCATAATATTTTTTAGTTAATAAATTATAAATTCCATCATTATTTACAACAGAAGGATTTAAAAGATATAAATTATTAACTCTTTGACAATCATCTTCAAGTTGTGAATAATACTTTTTCAAACCTTCCATATCTTCAGTTCTTATATATCCACCTATTGTTGTAACTATGTTATCAAAATCATGTTTAAATCCTCTAACATTATCATGCAAAATATGTAAAGTATTATTATATTCTTCTGCACTTTCTAATTTTTGTGTAGTTAAAATTAATTTTAAAGCTCTAGTTAAACTATACAAACTAAGTCCAAAGTAAGCTAACAATGAAATGAAACCTAAAAAAGTTATAATTATTGGCAAATTGTCAATATAATAGAAACCAATAATTGATTGAATTAAAATTGTAATAATACCTAAAATAAAGTTTGAAAATATCATATATTTATTTCTTTTATCAGTTATATCAAGAAAATTAATTTTCATTTTTATATTTTTAAATATTAAAATACAAATACCTATAATAATATACATGATTAGAAGATAAGGAATTCTATATATAGGAACTGACGACAATTCAGTAGATGAAATATGTAATAATGTTAGATAAGGATTTAACATTAAGGAAACACTTAAATTAAATATTAATCCAGATAAAATGATTGCTGCAATACTTCTTAAGAAAGATATCTTAAATATGTAATATGCCATTAATATAGAAAAAACATAGTTTAGTATTACATTAAATGGATTTGATATAAATACCATACTAAGTATGCCCATACAAGAATTTAATATTACATATTGAAGTTTTTGTTTATTACTAGCAGAAATATTTAAAATAGAAATAAATAGCATTAATGTTAAATAACTTTCAACTAATGCTGCTGGAATAAATATTATATTCATTAAATTTTCATTAGGTGTGCTTAAAGCAATCCAAATATTATTTAAAATTTCCATAGTTATTTAAAACCTCCATTAAACTTGATTTATATTTTGGTCCTATTGAGCAAGTATCACCATTTTTGAAAGTAATTGTACCGCTCACAGGTTCAACATCTTTAATTTGATTAATATTAGCAATATAAGATTTATGACATCTTATATAATTTTCTGGTAATTTGTCTTTAAATTTATTAAAAGAACTGTAAGTGTCATAATCGCGATTAGCAGTATGGAAAACCAATTTCATAGAATCTCTCTTAATGTATTGTATTTCTGATTCATCTATAAGAGTGTTTTTATTATCAATTTTAATATATTTTTTTGGTGTACCAATTACATCATCAAATAATCTAAGAACAGTTTCTTCTAATCTATCGTAACTAATAGGCTTAGGTAAATAATCAAATGTTTTTACTTTATAAGCAATCATTGCATATTCTAAATGACCTGTTGTAAAAATAATATAATTGTCTTTATTTATTTTTCTAAGTTCTTCAGCTAATTCTATTCCACTTTTATTACATTTTAAATTTATATCTAACATAATAACATCTACTTTATTATTAGAAACATAATCTAAAATCTTTTCTGGCTCACCAGATTTAAAAACTATATGAGCTTCTAGATTATTTTTCGAAAATATATTTTCAAGCATTTTTTCCAACCTATCTAATAAGTTTAAGTTATCATCGCAAATAACAAAATTTAACATATATTTCGCCCCTTTATATATTGTGTAAAAAATAAAAATAAGATTTGACAAATAAAATCAAATTACCTATTTTTTCCAAAAGTAATAACAATATAATCCAAAAAATCAATATTGTCAATAGAAAATTACAAATTTAACTATAGGATAAAGTTAATAATACTATTTGTGCACCAAAAGTAAAACGATAAAACTTACATCGTAATAATTTAGAATACTTAATATATATTTTAAACCTTAGAGCAAACAATGAAATAAAACTTATTTTTTATAATACGATAAAATGCATTAAAAAAATATATTACAACAAATAGTGCACAGTAATAATACTTTATAAAAAATCATAATATTAATAGAAAGAAAAACAAAAAATAATTAGGAAGGAATTCAATAAATGATTAAAAAAATAAACAAATCTAATATTATAAAAATATTTATAATAATGCTAATGATAATTACATTAACATTATTAAATAATAATCAAGAGCACGATAGTGTGTTAACAAGTTCACAGGAAGCAAGTAACAAAAAAATAGGATGGGGATTAAAAAGAAACGATAATCATGAACAACCAGATGTAGGAAAAGAAAATAAAAAAGTATTAGAATCAAACAATGGTATATGTTTGGGAAACAACGAAAAGAAATATATTTATTTAACATTTGATCAAGGGTATGAAGCAGGTTATACAAGTAAAATTTTAGAAACACTAAAGAACAATCAAGTAACAGCGACATTTTTTTTAACAGCTCACTATGTTAATTCAGAACCAGAATTAGTAAAACAAATGATAGACGAAGGACATATTGTAGGAAACCATACTGTAAACCACAAAAGTATGCCAGATTTGGGAAATGATAAGCTAAAATCAGAGATGATGGATTTACACAATGTAATTTATGAAAAATTCGGTTATGAAATGAAATATATGCGACCACCTAAAGGTGAATTTAGCGAAAGAACACTTCAAGTAACTAGTTCATTAGGATATAAAACAGTAATGTGGTCATTTGCATATGAAGACTGGAATGAAGATAAACAACCAGATGAAGAAAAATCAAAAAAGAAAATATTAGATAATCTCCATAATGGAGAAATTATGCTATTACATGGCAATTCAAAAACAAATACAAATATTTTAGATAATATTATAAAAGAAGCGAAAAATATGGGATATGAATTTAAGTCTTTAGATGAATTTGAATAACAAAAAGTTATACGATTTTTTATTTAAAATTAAATAAATCTAGTTTATTTTGTAAAAAGCAAAATAATGAAAAGAGGAAAGAACATGAAAAAAAGTAATTATAATAGAATTGATAAACTATTAGAGTTACCTCAAGAGGTATGCTCTAATATTCCTAAAATAAGCATAATAGGATTTGACGAAATAATTATAGAAAATTTTAAAGGAATTCTAGAATATGAAGACTTTTTTGTAAGAATTAATACTCATATAGGAATTATTAATATTAATGGCTACAATTTAAGTCTAGAAAATATGACAGATGATGACATTAAAGTAAAAGGGAAAATAGAGAGCTTAGATATTGAAAGAACAATAGATTAAAGGAGTTTATAATGTTTATAAAAATAATATTAAGTTACATTTTAGGTTACTTAAGAATTACAGTAGAAGGATATTATATTGAAAGATTTATTAATATATGTAAAAGCAATAACATTACAATATGGAATTTAAAAAGAGATAAAGATATAAGATTATATTTAAATGTAAGAATTCAAGAATTTAAAGAATTAATTAAAATAGCTAAAAATACTAGATGTAAAATTAAAATATCAAATAAAAAAGGATTACCATTTTTATTACATAAATATAAGAAAAGAAAAATATTTTTTATTTTACTAATTCTATTAATTTTTTTAATTATATTATCTTCTAATTTTGTATGGAATGTGCAAATAGAAGTAGAGAACAATCAAAATTTAGAAAATATTTTGCAAGATATTGAAAATGCAGGATTAAAAACAGGAAAATTAAAATCAAAAGTAGATACAAAAGAGATAATCAATCAAATTAGATTACAGAGAAACGATGTAGCCTGGGTTCGGAATTGAATTAAAAGGAACAAATGCAATTGTTAAGTTAGTAAAAGCAGATGAAAAACCAGAGATTATAGATGAAAATGAATATTGTAATATTGTTTCAGATAAAGCAGGAATTATTACAAAAATAAATGCACAAGCAGGAACTATTAATGTAAAAGTAGGAGACACAGTAAATGAGGGAGAAATTTTAGTTAAAGGATGGATGGAAGGAAAATATACAGGAATTAGATATGTACATGCAAAAGGTGAAATAGAAGCAAAAGTGTGGCATACAAAATATAAAAAAATAAATTATAATACTACGGAAAGAAGCAAAACAGGAAATTTAGAAAATAAATATTCAATAAAAATTAATAATTTTAAAATAAATTTTAATAAAAGGGTTTCAAAATTTAAAATTTATGATACAATAGAAACGGAAAGTAAATTAAAATTATTTTCAGACTTTTATCTACCAATTTCTATAATAAAAACAACTAATAGAGAAGTAGAAGAAGCACAAAAAACATATAGTATTGAAGAAGCGAAAAACATAGGGATAGAGGAATTACAAGAAGAATTAGATAATGAAATTGTAGAAAAAGAAAAAATTGTAAACAAAAACATTAATACATATGAAGTAGAAAACGGAATTGATGTTTATGTTACATATGAAGTTCTAGAGAATATAGGGACTAATGAAAAAATTGTATTTTGAAGGGATGATTGAAATGGAAGAAAGAAGCCTTAGAATAACAGGAGCAGATAAAACATTTTTTAACAAAATAACAAGCACACTAACAAGACTATTAATACCAACACAAATAGGAATTAATGGTATGATAATTTCTATAAAAAGAAATAATGTTATGAAAGCCTTTGAAAATTATCAATTACAAAATGAAGATTACGACAAAGAAGAGCTAGAAAAAAAATATGATAATGCATATGAAGCATATCTAGCATCATTAGATAAATATGTAATGGATTCTATATATAAAAAAGTAAAAAATGGAACAGCATCAGAATTTGAAAAAAATGCATTATCAAAATATTATGAAGTAACTAGTTTAAAAGAAAGTGAATATATAGAATATAAATATAGAAAACAAAAATATTTAATAGAATTAGATTATGAAGGAATAAAAATAGGAGACAAAGAAAAATTAAAAGAAAGATATCAATTATTCTATATATCTAAAATGGATGCACTATATAAATCAATTTTAAAGAATTATTCTATAAAAGTAGCAGATACTACAAATCAATATGATTCAGCAAGAGAATGGATTTATATAAAAATATTCCACACATTAGAAGAATATATACAAAACATTTTAACATTAAAAATTAATAATGATGATGAAACATTAAAAGATATTATGATGGAATATGAAAAATATGAATCATATACTGTTGGAAAGTTGGATACAAGAGATAATATAGAAAAAAATATGATATTACTTGGAATTAGCAGAAAACTATTCACACATAGCTTGCCACTAATTGTTGCAGAACAATGTTATGAAAAACTTTTAAAAGATGCAAGAGTGTTAGTACAAGATACAAAAATTACAACAAAAAGAGAAAAAGCATATTCTATGTTAATAAATTTAATAGAAGATTATAATGTAAAATTATTATCAACAAAAGTATATTGGAGTACATCAAAGGAAAGAGAAAATTATAAAAAATTCTGGAATAAATACAAGGAAATATCAAACTTAAAAGAAACAGATTTTATAGAATATATTAGACAAAAAGAAATATTATTTATTAAAGACGACATGAAAAAATTAGATAAAGAAAAAACAGACTATACAAAATTATTAAAATACTATAAAAGAAAACTTGTAGATTATGGTGCAATGAGAGTAATCAAAAATTCTTGGATTTCTCAAGGAAAATACATAAAGGTTAAGGAAGTAGCATAAGAAATGTACGAAATAATATATAAAGAAATAGATGAAAATAAAGAATATGAAAAAATAGTAAAGAGAGTGCTATCAAAATGTTTTGAAGAAGAAAAAATTATAGACTCAAAATTGTATATTACGATTACTTTGACAACACCAAAACATATAAAAAAAATAAATAAAGAGTATCGTAATATTGACAAAGCAACTGATGTACTTTCTTTTCCTATGTTCGAAAAGGACGAGTTAGAAGAAAAAATAAAAAATAATGATTTTGAGCATGAAGACATTTTAGGAGATATTATTATTTCTATTGAAAAAGTAAAAGAGCAGGCAGAGGAATATAACCATAGTTTTGAAAGAGAATTTAGCTACATGCTAGTTCATGGATTTTATCATTTACTAGGATATGATCATATTAAAGAAGAAGATAAAAAAATAATGAGAATAAAAGAAGAAAAAATTCTAAATATATTAGATATAAAAAGAAATTAAAGGGGATTCAATATGAAAAAGAATGAAACAAAAATATTAGTTGTTATTTTAATATTTATTATAATAATAGCAGGAGGAGTTTTAGCTTATAAAATTGTAAAAGATAAGCAGGAAATGCCAACTGATAGTAAAGAAGAAACTAATCTTGAAAATGCTGAAACAAAACAATTAGAAGAAAAACAAGTTCAAATATTCCAAGGTACAGATAGACCAATTGCAGTAATGATTGATAATCACAATCAAGCATGGCCACAAGCAGGATTACAAGAAGCATATATGGTATATGAAATTATTGTAGAAGGTGGAGAAACAAGATTAATGGCACTTTTCAAAGGAGTAGATATTGAAAAAATAGGTCCAGTAAGAAGTGCAAGACATTATTTTATAGATTATGTAATGGAAAATGATGCTATTTATGCTCACTTTGGGCAAAGTCCACAAGCACAGTCAGATCTTAAAAAATTTAGTATAAACGATATTGACGGAATAGCAGAAGATGGAGTGACTTTTTGGAGAGTTAAAGACAAAAGTGCTCCACATAATGCGGTAACAAGTACAGAAAAACTTATGGAATCAGCTAGAAATAAAAAATATAAAACAACTTCTTCAAAGGAAAGTGTTCTAAATTATGTGACAGATGAAATTAATTTTGAAGAAGGTCAAGCAGCAACAACTATAACAATACCACATTCTAATCTTCAAACTGTTAAATACGAATATGATCAAGAAAACAAAGTATATAAAAGATATGCTCGTAAAAAAGAACAAGTAGATTGGACAACAGGTAAAACAATTACAACTAAAAATATAATTATTGAATTTTGTGATAATTATACTTTGGCAGATACTGAAAATAAAGGAAGACAGGGATTAAAAAATATAGGTACTTTTGATGGTTACTATATTACAAATGGAAAGGCAATAAAAATAAAATGTATAAAAAATACTAGAGAAGAGCAAACTGTATATCAAGATTTAGAAGGAAATGAAATTAAAGTAAATGATGGTAATACTTTTGTAAATATTTGCCCAATTGCTGCTAAAGTAGTAATAGAAGGAGAAGAAGCAACATCAATATCAGCACAATCAACAGCAGTACCAGCAACAACACAAAACTCAAATACATAAAATAAAAAGAAAGGGAGTAAATATAATGAATATTTATGATACAGCAAATAGATTAGCACAAGAAATAAAACAATCTGAAGAATATATGAATTACAAAATGGCAAAAGAGGCATTAAATTTAAATACTGAATTAAAAATAAAAGTGCAAGAATTTGAAAAGGTAAGATATGAAGTACAAATGTCAATGATGCAAACAGGAAGTAGAAACGAAGAAAATGAAAAAAAAGTTCAAGATTTATATACAGAATTAATACAAGATGATGAAGCAAAAAAATATTTTGAGGCAGAAACAAAGTTTAATATTATTATAGCAGATGTTAATAAAATTATAGGAGAAGCAGTAAGAGATGTAATACAATAAAAAAGGAGTAAATAATGGAATTTATTATTATATTAATTATTTTTATATTTTCAACTATAATTTTAAAATATATTTTCGAATATAATATGAAAGAATTAAAACATATTGGAGAAGACGAAGAATTAGATAAGCTTGCTAGTAAATATCCTAGTAATGTAGAATTATGCAAAGAATATCTAAAAAAATTAGATAATGAAACAATAAAAATAGAAGAAGATAAAGAAGGAGAAACAAGCCTATACATAGCGATAACAAACAAAATATTAATTGCAAACATACAAAAAACTTATACAAGAATACAAACAATTGCACATGAATGCTTACATTCTATCCAAAATAGAAAATTACTATTATTTAATTTTTATTTTTCTAATGTATATTTATTATATTTTGTAATTATTTGTATTTTAGCAATATTCAAGTTATTGCCATATAAAATGATGTTTCTAAGTATTTTATTATTTTTAGGTCTTATTTATTATGTTGTAAGAGCATATCTAGAAAATGACGCAATGATTAAAGCCAGATACTTGGCTAAGGAATATATGGAAGATAAGAAGATATCTACCCAAGAAGAAATAAATAAAATAGTAAATGGATTTGACAAAATTAATAAAAGAGGAATTAAATGTATTAATTATAATTTATTTTTAGGAATTATGATTAAAGTGATTATATTCTGTATTATTTGTATATTCAGATAAAAATAATGTATTATATAAAGCTAATAAAAAATGCTTGTATGTAATTATATTTTAATTAAAAGTATAGATAGTCTATTTATAACTGTTTAATTAAAAATATTTATATACAAGCTTTTATTATTTATTTTGATCATCTAATAATATATTTAAAATTTTAGGATAAATGGTATTAGCATTTTTATTCCAATTATCAACAATACGTTTAGCTCTATCTCTAGATCCAGCAAAAGTTTTTACTTCAAAAATAGCTTCATTATCTTCGATAATTTTACATTTTATAGTATAATCATTTTCATTTTTAGGGATAAATTCAGCTATTACAGAAGATTTTTGTTCTATTAAATGAAACTCTTTTTCAAAAATATTGTCTGCTTTTAATTTTATAATTCCAGGTAGCACATTTTTTGTAAGAGTTAGTGCATTTTTTCCATCACTAGTGATTTTTACTACTTGTTCTTCTTCTTTTGTATAACTGCCTACTAATTTGGAATCGATTAAGTCTGTTAATACTTGTTTAAAATAAAAATAATTAACTTCATTAATAGAAGTAATAATCTGAAATAAATCATCTTGTTTAATATCTTTGTTAAGGTTATTTAATATATATAATATTAACACTTTATTTTCAGCCAAAGTAGTAGTATTATTTGAATTTGAACTCATAAATAGCACTCCTTACTTTGATTTTTTTGTTATTATATCATAGTATATTTGAAAAGTAAATTGTTAAAGAGCATCAATTAAAAATTAATTAGATAAATTTTGAATTTTGAAATAAAAAAGTGGTATAATGTTTACATGGAGGTTGATAGTATGAAAAAAGGAAAAATTGTATTAGTAGGAACAGGATTTGTTGGGATGAGTATGGCATATTCAATGTTAAATAGAGGAGGCATTAATGAACTTATTTTGATAGATGTAGATAAAGAAAAGACAAAAGGAGAAGAAATGGATTTATCTCATGGACTTCCATATGCACCACAAAAAATGACAATTAAGGCTGGAGATTATCAAGAATGTAAAGATGCAGAAATTGTAGTAATAACAGCAGGTGTAGCTCAAAAGCCAGGTCAAACAAGGTTAGAACTTGCAGAGGTAAACGCAAAAATCATGAAACAAATTACACAAGATATTATGAATAGCGGATTTAATGGAATAATTATTGTAGCAAGTAATCCAGTAGACTTAATGACATATGTTGTTTCTAAAGTATCAGAATTACCAAAAAATAAAGTTATTGGTTCTGGAACAGTACTAGATACAGCTAGATTAAGATACTTAATGGCAGATTATTTAAATGTTTCAAGCAAAAATGTTCATGCTTACATTATGGGAGAACATGGAGACTCTTCTTTTGTTCCATGGAACCATGCTTATTTAGGATGTAAAAAAATAATAGATATTATGGAAGATAATAATTTATCAATTGACAATTTGAGAAAAATCCATGAAGGAGTAGTAAATTCTGCTTACGAAATTATAGAAAAGAAAAAAGCAACATACTATGGAATTGGTATGGCATTAAATAGATTAGTAAGAGCAATATTAGATAATGAAAATTCTATTTTAACAATATCTACTTATTTAAATGGTGAATATAATCAAAAAGATATTTTTATAGGTGTTCCAGCCATTATAAATAGTGAAGGAGTAAGAGAAATCTTAAAATTAGATTTAAATAAAGAAGAACAAGATAAATTAAATCATAGTTGTGATTTAATTAGAGAAATGAGAATGAATTCTATAGATAAGATATTAGAGAAACAAAGTTAGATTAAATATATTATGTAAAAATGAGTAAAGTAGGAACTCATGGTGTATATTGGTCATCTGCACCAGATATGCAGTTAGTAAAAGAAGAAACAAAAGAATTGTTTAAAGCGACAAGATATAATTTAAATAGTAACTATGAAAATTCAAGAAGTGTATCAACACTATTAAATGTAAACAACTGGGAGAATTTTAAAGATACTGGAGAAAAAGCAAAAAGTTGTATAGAAAGCCCAACAATAGAAATGTGGGTAGATAGTTAGAATAATATATATCCAAATGATAAATTGTATTATGACAATATGGGTTATGCAGGTTATTTTGTAGTAACAAGTTCAAAACCTAATGCTTCAAGAATTTCGATGCATGAGATGAAAGGTTGGAGTGACGGATTGTATTTTCTTGAATGATTTTTGGACCCTGCAAATAGCAAGACTATAAAACTTGTTATTTGCTTTCTTCTCCTAACCGGGACAAACTCTGTAACTATTATTAACGTGCGAAATGATGGTATTATTGTCGATAGCAGTTCTTGGTATAATCATGGTAAATTGAGTAGTGAAACAGATTATAGATCTATTCGACCAGTTGTTGCTTTAAATGAAGGTATAACTATAGATGCAAAAGATTAAATTAATACTATAAATAAAAGGACCAAGATTTATATCTTGGTCAACTTTAGTAAAAAATATTGATATTTCTTTTTGTATATGATAATATAAGAAAAAAATATAAGATATATAAGGAGACTTAATAATGGCTGTTTTAATTGATGGAAAAGCACTAGCAAAAAAAATAAGAGAACAATTAAAAGAAGAATGTAATGAATTAAGAACGAACAAAATTATTCCAAAACTTGCAGTAATCATGGTAGGAGATAATTCAGCATCAAAAGTGTATGTAAGAAATAAAAGTAGAGCATGTGAAGAAATTGGAATTGAATATGAAGAATATCTTTTAGATGAAAATATAAAACAAGAAGAATTAATAAAAATAATTGAAAAACTAAATGAAGATAAGAGTATTAATGGAATATTATTACAAAGTCCAATACCAGGACATTTAAATATTAATCAAGCTTTTAAAGCAATTACTTATAAAAAAGATGTAGATGGATTTACACCATCAAGTGTAGGAAAATTATCAATAGGAGAAGACACTTTTATATCATGTACACCATATGGAGTAATAAAAATGTTTGAAGAATATGATATTGATTTAACAGGAAAAGATGTTGTAATAGTAGGAAGAAGTAATATTGTAGGAAAGCCATTAATACAATGTTGTTTAAATAAAAATGCAACTGTTACAGTATGTCATTCTAAAACAAAAAATCTAACAGAACATACAAAAAGAGCAGATATTTTAATTGCAGCAATTGGAAAACCGAAATTTATAACACAAGATATGGTAAAAAAAGGAGCAGTTGTAATTGATGTAGGAATTAATCGCACAGAAGAAGGAAAATTAGTTGGAGATGTTGATTTTGAAAATGTAGAAAAAGTAGCAAGTTATATAACACCAGTTCCGGGGGGAGTTGGCCCAATGACAGTTGCTATGTTAATGAACAATGTAATAAAAGCAACAAAAGAGCAATACAATATAAATACAAAATTTTAAAATAGTATAAATTTAAAATTATATTTTATATATTAAAATAGGGGCATTATATTTTATAATGCTCTAATTTTGTGTGCAAAATTAGAAAAAATATTTTAATAGAATTAATAAGAAAAAAAGAAGAAGGAGGAAAATATAAATTATGGAAAATTTAGAACAACAAAAATATTGGATTTGGTTTTCTCAAATAAAAGGATTAGGAAGCAAAAGAAAACAAAAGTTATTACAAATTTACCAAACACCAGAAAATATTTATACACTAAATAAAAGTGAATTATTAAAAATGAATGGGATAGGAGAAGAATTAGCAAATAGAATTTTAGATATACAAATAAGAAAAAATTTAGAAAAACATATTCAATACATGATAAAAAATAAAATAGAAATTATCAATATAAAAGATAGTGAGTATCCAAAACAGCTAAAAGAAATTTATGATCCGCCAATCAGCTTATATATAAAAGGAAATAAAAAAATACTAAACTATACAACAATTGCAATAATAGGTTGTAGAGAAGCAACTGAATATGGAAGAAAAGCATCTAAATATTTTGCATATAATTTAGCAAAAAAAGGAGTCAATATTGTAAGTGGATTAGCAAAAGGAATTGATACTTATTCTCATATAGGTGCTATTTGTGCAAATGGAAAAACAACAGCTGTAATTGGAAATGGATTAGATAGTATTTATCCAAAAGAAAATATAATAGTAGCAGAAAAAATTTTAGAACAAGAAGGGGTAATTATATCAGAATATCCTTTAGGAACAAAACCAGAAAAGATGAACTTTCCAGCAAGAAACAGAATTATTAGTGGACTTAGTAAAGCAATTATTGTAGTAGAGGCAAAAGAAAAAAGTGGAACCTTAATTACGGTTGATTTTGCATTGGAACAAGGAAGAGATATATATGTTGTACCACGGGAATATTAATTCCATTAATTCTATTGGGACAAATGATTTAATAAAACAGGGAGCAAAATTAATTACTCATTATAATGATATTGAAATTACGACAAGTGAAAAGTTAAATGCAATTCTGTAAAGTAAATGCAATTTGTATGAGAAAAAGCTATTTGAAAGCAATAT
>CANPZT010000019.1 GCA_947589135.1 uncultured Clostridia bacterium
TTGGAGCAGGTAGTGGGAATCGAACCCACGTCATCAGCTTGGAAGGCTGAGGTTCTACCATTGAACTACACCTGCATGTTTTTCCTCCTGACAATTATAAATTATAAATGTTTTTCTTATTTTTGTCAATACATTTTTTGAATTTTCTATTATTTAATGGTACTTATTCAAAAAATAATATTTTCTTTATCACTAAAACCTTTATAATACATCTAAATGCATATATACTGTTTCTCATTAAAAATGAGACAAATGAGGACTGTCCCCTTTGTCTCACATATCATCATCTTCTTGTTCTTCATCACTACAACCATGACATCCATGGCAACTTCCTTGACATTCTCCTTCATCATGTTCATCATCTATCTCTCCTGTCCAGTCTAGTTCAATCATATTTTTACATTCTGGGCATTCAATTTCTGTTTTGTTTTCATCAAGGTCAATTATAAATTCATAATTACAATATGGACATACAATTTCAAAATCAAATCCATCTTCTGCATAAATGTCCTTTTCTATGTTGTCAATTATTTGTTGCATTTTTGACATTCTTTCATCTAATTCTTTTTGTGTATTTTCTAGTTCCGTAATTTTTTCTTCCTTATAGTCCATAATACTATCCATCTGATTTAAAACAACATCCATGAAAGATGCAAATCTTTCTTTAATATATTCTAAATCTTCTTTGTTTTTTATATTTTTTTCTATGTCATCTAAAAAACTTTTATATTCGTTTTTTAATAAACTCATTTTGCTAATCACCTTTCTTATATTCTTTCCATGTATTCACATGTTCTTGTGTCTATTTTTAAGATATCCCCAATATTAACGAATAATGGAACTTGTATTTCTAAACCTGTTTCTAGTTTTGCTGGTTTTCCTGATGTTGTTGTTGTATTTCCACTAAATCCTGGTTCAGTATATGTAACTTCTAGTTCTACAAATGTAGGTGGTTCAACTGCAAATATGTTTCCCTTAAATGAAAGTATTGTTACTTCCATATTTTCTTTTAAATATTTTAAACAATCTCCTAATTGCTCTTCATTTAGTGGTATTTGATCATATGTTTCATTATCCATGAAATAATATAATCCTCCATCATTGTATAAATATTGCATTACTTTTTTATCAATTTCTGCTGCTGGATATTTATCTGATGGATTGAATGTTTTTTCTAATGTTGCTCCTGTAATTACATTTTTTAATTTTGTTCTTACAAATGCTGATCCTTTTCCTGGTTTTACATGTTGGAATTCTACTATTCTATATACATTTCCTTCCATTTCAAATGTTGTTCCATTTCTAAAATCTCCTGCTGAATATACTGATGCCATAATCAATTCTCCTTTCAATTACTAAAACTGCTGTATTTAATTAATACAATTTTAGTTACAAATTGTTAAACAATTTGTATTACTTTTTTATTTTTATATTTTAATATTATCTATTTTACTACAAACATTAAGAAAAATCAACCATTTTAGTATTTAAGTTTCGGTATTTTTTGATAATGTGAATAAATTTTTATCTATGAAAACAAATATTTTTTAACACATTATCATTTAAAAATAACAATATTTAAGAATTGTAAATAAAAAATACTATATTATAATATAATTTTTCTCAGATTTTGTTAAACTTATACAACCAAATTTTGTAATTTGAACTGTATCTTCAATTCTAATACCAAATTTCCCTGGAATATAAATTCCTGGTTCATTTGTTACAATCATATTTTCTCTTAATTGTGCATCTGACCTATTACTAATATATGGAGGCTCATGTATTTCCATGCCAACTCCATGGCCTAGTGCATGAATTAAATCATATCCATTTAATTTAAAATCATTTTCTACCATTTTGGTAAGTAATCTAGTACTCATTCCATCTTTCATTTCTTCTTGTGTTTGCAATTGATTTTTTAATACTAAATTATAGACTTTTTTCATTTCCTCTGTAATATTACCAACAAAAAATGTTCTAGTCATATCGGAACAATATCCATTTACTTTGCATCCCATATCAATTGTAATAATATCCTGTCGTTGTATTTTTCTATCTGTTGGTACTGCATGTGGCATTGATGAATTTTCTCCTGAAGCAACAATTGGTTCAAATGATATTCCATCTGTTCTTTTATTGTAATATTCTTCAATTTCTTTTGCAATTTGTTTTTCCGTCATGCCTGGTTTAATATATGATAATAAATATGAAAAGCAATTGTCTGTTATTTCACAGGCTTTTTGTATATTACTAATCTCTTCTTCATCTTTTATCATTCTTTGTTTTTCAATAATATTTTCAGTTTCTACTAAATGATTTATCTTATATTTTCTTACTAACTCTTTATATTTAGCATATGTAACATAATTTTCTTCAAATCCTACATTCTCACAAAACATAAAGAAATTTTCATTATCATCTTGTGAAACGTCATGTGAATCATATACTATTATTTCGTCAAATAATGTTAATGTGCTATGCACATGCTCAATATATCTTCCATCTGTAATATAAATATTTTCTTTTCTTGTTAGTAATAATGTTCCTTCTGCATCAATATTAGTTAGATATTTTATATTAATTGGATTTGATATAATTAATCCTTGTAAATCCAAACTTGACATTTTATTTCTTAACCATTGTAATTTTTCATTCATGCTTAACCATCCCCTATTTTTATCCTTTATATAGTCCTAAAGTAAATATTTGCATTAATAATGTTTTTATTTGCTCAAATGGTACATATATACTGATAAATGTTGCAATTACTATAAATGGCCCAAATGGTATATATTCATTTGATTTTTTAATTCTACTTATTAATAAGATAATACTAAGAATTGCACCAATTAAAAATGAAACTAATGTGATAATAATAATATTTGAAAAGCCAAAATATATTCCTAATGCTCCCATAAGTTTTACATCGCCAAATCCCATAGCTTCTTTTCCATATATTGCCCCTCCTACTAATGTAATAAGCAAAAAGATTCCAGCTCCTGTTATCATTCCCAGTAACATATTAATTGTTATTGCTACATTAGATAAACCATAAAGAAATGCAAATACAATTCCTATTTCAAATATACTTAAATTAAGTCTATTTGGTATAATTTGTAACTTATAATCTATAATAAATACTGATAATAGCATTGGTGTTAATATCATAAATTTAATTAAATCTAAATTTGCAATGAGTGTTGTCTTAATTCCATAAACATAAACTAATGTAATATATATTAATGATGTTAATATCATCAATATATAATTTGGTTTAAAATTCATTCTATATTCTGTAATAATATCTCTAGATAGAACTTTTTTATATTCCGGTAATCTTATATTCATCCAATCTACTATTTGACCTACTCCTAATCCTATAATTGCTGCAAATACATAGTAGATAATATGTACATCATTAAAATACATTGTTTTCTCCTTTGTTATTATGATTTATTATTATATTTTATATGTTCTTTTATCTTATCTTCTATAGGTCTTTTCCATGCTGTATACCAATAATCTTTTTTATTAATTGGATCTACTAGTATTGTAAACATATTGCAACGATTTCCACCAATAATGTCTGTAAAAATCTGGTCTCCAACTACTCCAATATTTTCTGAATTTTCATTAAGTTGTCTTTGTGTTTTTAGAAAACCTGATTTTAAAGGTTTTTTCGCAAAATTAAAGTATGGTAATTCTAGTGTATTTGCTACTTTTTTTACTTTTTCTTTTTTATTTGTATTTGATAACAGATAAAATTTAATTCCTTGTCCTCTTAATTCTTTTACCCAATTTACAATGTTTTCAGATAAATTTTGTTTATAATCAATTAATGTATTATCAATATCTAAAATTAGTGCTTTTATTTTATTTTTCTGTAAAAATTCAATTGTAATTTGTTCTATTTTATTGAAATAGGCATTTGGATATAATTTCATCTTTTCCTCCTATTGTAAAATTCAAATACATATTATCAATTCCTATGTTTTTTGTCAAGCAATTCAAAGCAATCACTTGAATTTATAAATTATGCTATTCGCCCTTAAATAATAACTTTTTATACAATTTAAGAGACCTTTTTTATCTATTAAAATAGTAATTATTAATTAAATCATTTACAGAATCTATGCTTTCCAATAGTTACTGTCATTGGTCTTGACCAAATCCATTTATTAGTTGCAGTTGCTGGATTGAAATAATAAATTGCTCCATAACTTGGGTCCCATCCATTTAATGCATCTTGTGCAGCTTTTTTTGCTGTACTATCTGGATTCATATTAATTTGTCCATCAGAAACTGCATCAAAGGCTCCAGATTGGTAAATAACACCTGCTATTGTGTTAGGAAAATTACTGCTTTTTACTCTATTTAAAACGACTGCTCCTACAGCTACTTGTCCAGTATATGTTTCTCCTCTTGACTCACCATAAATTAATCTTGATAACAAATTTACATTGTTTGAGTTGCTAGTACCTGAACTTGAAGATGAACTTGAAGAAATGCCCATTGCTTTTAAAGTATTTGGACCTGCAATACCATCAGCTGTTAAGCCATTTTTTCTTTGAAAATACTTTACAGCTTCTACTGTTTTTGTTCCATAAATTCCATCAATACTCCCATTATAATATCCCCATCTTTTTAATTTTGTTTGTATTTGTGTTACTTCATTTCCTCTTGATCCATACTTAGATAATGCCTCAACAGAATTATCTCTAAATAGTGCAAAAAATATAGCAATTGTAATTGATATAATTGCAAATATTGTAATTATTATTTTCTTTTTATTTTTTATCATAATAAAACCACCTATTGATATAATTTTCTTACTTGTATTTTTATCAATAAATGGTTGTATTATACATTTTTTATTTTATTTTTATAGAAATTAGTGTCCTTCATTCCTTTCAAAAATGGATTTTAGGAAACTTCCCTCTACTACTTTGAACAATATGCACAAAGAATACTTTCTAATCCAATTTGCAAATCTATCGTTCCATTTTTATATTGAAAATCTAAATCCCTTAATTCTTGTAATATATTTTTTAATTCTTTTTCAGAAAAAGAGTTTGATTGCATTTTATATTTATTCACTAAAAACATTTGGTTAGCTCTTAAACTAATGCTAGTTGCTATATCTTTATTCAATTTTATTGCTAATTTTGTGAAATAGATTTTTTTAAAGTGATTATATAGTGTAACTAATATTTTTTGTAATGGTTCTTTACTATATATTAAATTATTTAGTACATCTAAAGCTTTTCCTATATCTTTTTTCCCTAAATTGTCTGTTAAATCAAAAATAACACTTTCTATTTTTTTTGTTGATAATTTATCAATATCTTCCTTTTGTATTGTTCCATTTATCCCAACATACTCTATTAATTTTCTAATTTCATTAATTAACTCTTGCATATTAGTTCCACAACATTCTATTAAATATTGAAGAGTATTCTCCTCTACTTTAACTTTATATGCATTGCAAATTCCTTTTAATCTTTTTATAATTTGTGCTGGCTTTTGAAATGAAAATTCACATATGATACCTTGTTTTTCAATTGTTTTATATAATTCTTGTTTTGAATCTGCTTCTTGCTCTACAAACACAAGTATAATGCTTTGCTTTATTGTTTCCATATTTTCATTTAAATATTGATTAATTTTCTCTTTTAAAATAGATAATTCTGTATTTTTTCTTTTTCCTTCTTTTTTCAATAATCCTGTATTTCTTGCAATTACTAATTTTTTTTCATATCCAAAAGCTGGTGTTTCTATCTCAGAAAGAATTTGATTTACATTTGTTTCATCAATTGATATAAAATTGATTCCCTTGATACATTCTCCAAATAAATCTTTTATCTTTTTTAATGCCATTTCAAGTAAGAATAATTCTTCTCCATAAAAAAGATATAGATTTTGTAAATCACCATTTTTTAATTCTTTTTCTAAATTTTCAATTGATAACATTTTCATCCTACCTATTGTTTTATAATCCTATTTTAATTTTATCACTTATTTAATACAATCCTAAGTATTTCTGCTACACTCCATCCTTGTGCTATTGCTCCTTTTGGTAATTGTGGTTTTGCAGAATCGTAAATTTCAGCTATACTACCAACACATCCATTTGATTCTAGTTCTTTTTTAAATGTTTTCTTTGTTTTATCAACAAATTTATCTAGCTTTTCTTGTATTTCTTTTTTATTTTCTTTATCTTTAGTATTTTTTATTTTATTTTTTAATGAATTATAATATAAACCTAGAAGCCATGGCCATGTAATTCCTTGATGGTAACTAGAATCTCTTTTAAAACTATCGCCCTCATATATTTCTACATAGTTTTCTTCTTCTTTTGCTAATGTCTTTAATCCATATGCATTTAACAATTTTTTCTCTACTACTTTTATTATATCGTCTGCTTGTTTAGAGTCCAAATCAATTATTGGATAACTTAAACTTAGTGCAAATAATTGATTTGGTCTAATTTTAGAATCTCCTAAAACATCATATAAACATTTTTTCTGTTTATTATAAAATTTTTCATTAAATTCAATCTGACAATTTTCTGCCAATTCTTTATATTTTTTAGCTTCTGTTTTATTTTCTAGTTTCTTTACTAATTCTTCCATAATTTTATTAGCATTATACCACATTGCATTTATTTCAACTGCTTTTCCATTTCTTGGTGTAATTGCTTTTCCGTCACATTTAGCATCCATCCAAGTATTTTGTGTATTATCTGTTCCTGATACAATTAATCCATCTGAATCTAAATAAATATTATTATTATCAACATCTATTCCCTTACAATAGTTATCAATTACTTCTTTTAATTTTTGATATAAATTTTGCTCAACAAATTTATAATCTCCTGTATATTCAATATATTTTTGAATAGCTTCAAATAAAAGTAATGATGCATCTGCACTATTATATAATGGTCTATTATCATATCCTGAATATCCATTTGGAACAAGTCCAAATTTAATATCTCTTGTCATTGTTAATAATATTTCTTTTGCTATTTCAAATTTTTTAGGGATTAATAATAACCCTTCGAAAGAAATTAAACTATCTCTTCCCCAATCTAAGAACCATGGATACCCTGCCATTAATGTATGTAGTCTAAAACTTGGTCTGTATGCTATAAAATTATCAGAAGAAATTAATAATTGCTTTATTAATTCTTCATTCTCTAATTCTTTTTTAGTCTTTTTTTCTTTTTTATAGTCAATTAAACCTGTAGAATTTATCATTTCTCCAAGTCTTATAATTTCTTTATTAATTAATTTTTTTACATCAATTTCTTCTATATTTTCTTCTAAAGAACATATAAATGAAATATCTTTTTCTTGTTTCGCTGGTATTTCAATTTCATAAACTCCTGGTACACAATGGTTTTCTTCTGGATAGAAACCTCTTTTTTCTTCTTCTATGTAAAACATATTAGAAAATGTGTCATTTTCATGAGGAGTATAATTACCTTCTGATAAATTCATATAAATCGGCGTATGAGAATTTCCATCTATAATTAATTTTACTTTATTTTTAACATTTTGCTGTTTTAAATTAAAATAACGATTTGTACTCATTGTATGAAAATCTCTAAAGTTAATTATAGGTGCTAATGTTAATTTTGCTTTACTACTACCTGTTTTTATTTTGTAATAAACTCCAACTGTATTTTTGCCATATTCCATACAAACTATTTTTGTTATTTCTACTCCTCCTACTTTGTACTTAAAAACAGGTAAGTATTCTTTTATAAATTCTTCTTGATATTTATACCCATGAGAAATATAATTTGTGCATACATTTGTATATAAATCATATTTTTTGTTTCTTATTTCTATACTTTCATCTATTTTTGAAAGAACTAAAAATCTCCTTGCTGGTGGTGTTAATGGTGCAATTAATAATCCATGATATTTTCTAGTATTTGCTCCTATAATTGTAGATGAACTGAATCCTCCTATACCATTAGTAATTAACCACTCTTTCTTTAGTCCTTCTTCTAAATTTAATTTTTCCTTCGTAAATTTCATAATTTCCTCCATTTATTTATTTTTTAAAATTACTATTTTCTAATTCTTCTATCATCTCTTCTCTTATTTGTTGTGGAGTCTTTTTTCTTCCTCTTGCACTTTTAGGTTTTGTTGTTTTTTCTACTTTTTTATTAGTAGTTTGTATTTTTGTTGCTTTTTCTGCACTTTTATTAGTTTGTATTTTTGCTGTTTTATCCTTTTCTTTTTTTACTTTTTTTGTATCTTCTTTTTCTGTTTTAGCATCTTTCTTTATTTTTTTAGTTGCTTCCTTTTCCATTTTTAATCTTGCCTTTTCATCAGCTTCTCTAATAGATGCAATTCTTTGGCTATATTTATTACTGAATTTACTTGTATTTCTTTTTTCTACTACTTTAACATTTTTTCCTTTTTTAGCTTTCTTTTCTTTTTTAGCCATATCTTTTTTTATTTTATTAATTCTTTTTTCTTCTTTTAATTTTGTATTTAACATCAAATATTGAGGATCATTTTGTTTATCTTGATATTTCAAATCATCACATATTAATTCAATAATTGAAGATGCTACTAAATTTGGATCATGTCTTATATGATTATCTGCTATCATTGATAAATTTCTTTGTATAAATTTAACTCCTTTTACTTTTTCAATATCTTGTTCTACTATGTCTTGTCCTTCTAAATTATATTTCTTGATAAATTCTGGTATAACTTCACCTGTATCATAAATACAATAATCTACAATACCTTGTCCACAATGTTCGATAATAGCATTTAAGTGGTCTGATACACTAAAATTATCTGTTTGTCCAGGTTCTGTCATAATATTACTAATATATACTTTAATTGCTATACTTTCTTTTATCGCTTTTGCCACTCCATTTACAAGTAAATTTGGAATAACATTTGTATATAAACTACCTGGTCCTATAATTATACAATCTGCATTTTTTATAATATCTATTACTCCTGGTGCTGGTCTGCAATTAGATGGGTTTAGTAAAATTCTATTTATCTTAGTTATTTTTTCAGATACTATTTCTGGAATTTTTGATTTTTCTTCAACAACATATCCATTTGCAAGTTCCGCTACAATTTTCATCTCATCTAGTGTAACAGGTATTACTTTTCCAATAATATTAAATATTTCATTACTTTTAATAATAGAATCTTCCAAATTGCCATGTATTTCATTCATTGCTGAGAAATAAATATCTGAAAAATGAATTCCTTGTAATTTTCCTTTTTTAAATTCATAATTCATTAATTTCTCTATTTCTTCTTGCTTTGTGGCCAAAGAAACAATACTATCTTTAATATCATTTAATGGTAATAAATCTAATTCTTTTCTAGAATTTGTTGCTGCTTCTCCGTAATCTGAAACTGTTACAATTGCAGTTACATTATTTGTATAATTTTTTAGACCTTCTAAAACAGTATTTAAACCTGTTCCTCCCCCAATTACAACAATATTAGGTCCTTGGTCATATACAGTTTTATTAAAAATAAGTGAATTAATATTTACATTATTTTTATTTTCCATTCTGTCATCTGTTGATTCTATTAGTATTTCTAATGTTCTCTTACTTAAAAATACTAGTCCTAATACAATTGAAATAAATCCTATTACAAATATAACTACTACTTTTCCCACTTCTTGAAATGAAATTTCTTTCATTACTAATATTTCTGCTAATCCATAACAAGCTAATATAATTCCTATTAATATTAGAAAAATCCATCTTTTCATTTTATTACTTGCTTTAAACCATTGTGACAAACCCTTCATTTTTTATTCTTCCTTTCTTACTACGCAATTTTTATTTATTCTTGACCTATTATTTCTATTTCTAATTTTATATCTTTATCAAACTTTTTCTTTATTTCTTCTTTTATATAAGATATTAATTCTATCACATCTTTAGCTGTTGCATTTCCTTTATTAATAATAAAGCCACTATGCTTTGTTGACACTTCTGCTCCACCAATTTTATATCCTTTAAGTCCTGCTTCATCAATTAATTTTGCAGTAATATAATCCTCTCCTCTTTTAAAAGTACTCCCTGCACTTGGATACTCCATTGGTTGTTTTTCTCTTCTATATTGCTTATATTGTTCCATTTTTTCTTGAATTTGTTCTTTTTTTCCCTTATTTAACATTAATTTAACTTCTGTTATAATATATTTACTATGTTTTAAATTACTATTTCTATATTCAAATACTAATTCATCTTTATTAAATTCATGCTCAACTCCATCTAAATCAATACAAGTAACAGATTTAATAATATCTTTTATTTCTTTTCCATGTGCACCTGCATTCATAATAACAGCTCCGCCAATTGTTCCTGGAATTCCTGATAATTCTTCAAATCCAGTTATTTCTTCTTGCAATAATTTTATTGCTATCTGGCTCATTTTAGTGCCTGCTCCTATTATAAGTTCTATATTTTCTTTATTTTCTATAATTTGTATTTTTTCTATTCGATTTAGTGCAACAATGCCTTTAATTCCTTTATCTAGTACTAATAAATTGCTACCATTTCCTATGATAGTAAAATCAATATTATTATTTTTTACAACGTTTAATATTTCTAATAAATCTTGTTTGCTTTTTATTTTTATTAGACATTCTGCTGGACCACCAATTTTAAATGTTGTATATTCTTTCAGAGATTTATTAAAATCTATATTTTCTTGGTTAATTGATAATTTAGAATTCAAAATTAAATCTTTTAAATCCAAGGTTTCACTTCCTTTTTATTTCATATAATCTTATCGTCTTTTATTTATCTTATTTTATAATTTGACTAAAAATTACTTTTTTACTATATCATTTTTTGTAAAAAAATACAAGGTTTAAAATAAAATGCCAAAAATGAAATTAAAATATATACTACAATAATTTTTTATATGTAGAACTATGTATTCATGTATGTAACGTTTTCAGTTCATGTTATTTTCTTTTTGTAATTGTTATACTTTTATTAAATAATATTGGGAGGTATCTTATGAACGATCATGAGAAATTTTTAAGAAAAAATATTGGCAAAAAAATTAAATTAGCTAGAGCTAAAGCTAATTATACTCAAGAACAATTAGCTGAAAAGACTTCTTTATCAACTAGATATATTAGTCAATTAGAAAGAGGTATTGCTTTTGGTAGTGCTACAACAATTACTAATATTTGCAAAACATTGAATGTTAATCCTGATTTCTTATTCGAAGATTGTATTGATGAAAATTCCTATAATATTAATGACGTGATAGACCATAAATTTTTAAACAATTATTTAAAATTGGATTGTTATAATCGTACTATTTTAAATTCAATGGCAAATGAATTGTTAAAATTACAGGAATATAATATTTCAAAATCAAAACAGGCATAAACAATAAAAATATACTTTTTATTTATTTTTTAAAAGTATATTTTTATTGTTTCTATTACATTGACTTTATTTAAAAGGTTTATAATTTCAATGTTTTTTAAATATCCATAAATTATTTTTAAAAATATATTGACAAATTTTAATCAACATATTATAATACTAATTGTCGTTAAGATACCAGTTTTATTAATATTATGCAGATGTGGCGGAACTGGTAGACGCACAGGACTTAAAATCCTGCGGTTGAATAAACCGTGCCGGTTCGATTCCGGCCATCTGCACCAATATTTTAAAAGACCGCTAGAAATAGCGGTTTTTTTATATTTAAAATTAAGCATACACGCTTTGTACACGATTTATCAAAAAATAAAAATTATAAGGCTTGTACTTGAATGAGAAAAAACGATTAAGAGATTAATTCCTAATCGTTTTTTATTTGTATATATAAAAATACACAGAAGAAACCCCTTGCGAGGTCTCTTCTGTTGTACATTCTTCAAAAATTAATTAGGCATGCATAAGCTTATACAATCCGTCGCGAAGGGCAGCTCTAGTTTTCCACTCCTCGTCATTTTCGTTTCCGTTGAAAACATTATGGAAATAACTGGGGCTGTTAAGCACATCATAAACCTGCGCAATTGCAAGTTCTGCCATAGCTTCTCTTGCATCTGCCAAAGCATGTTCTACTTGCCGAATCATATCCGAAATATGGGACATCCCGTAGATATCTTTGTACTTCCCATCTATACTTTTCAGATATTCCTTTTCTTCTTCGTTTGGCTCGTAATCTTCACCCATGCTCATCAGCCGAACAAGTTTAGGCTCTGTCACGCAAGCTTCTGCAAGCTTCTTTACTTCGGTGTCCCAAATTTTTGAAAATGTTGTCATATCAGTTCCTCCTTTTTATTGCTCGGAGGACTGTGCCTCCGAAATTTCTGATTTCAAAGGCAACAAAACTTGTTACAATTTAATTATAACACATTTTACATAAAAAAGCAAATATTTGCAGATTTTTCCATAAAGTGTTATAATATCTTACATGTACAACAAAAGGAGAATAAACTTATGAAAGGTTTAGAGATAACAGACGAATAAAAATGGATTGAAGAATTTAATAGACAATTTAATATTTCACGAGAGAATAATAAAACATTTGCAGAAATGATAAGACCTATTATTGAAAGAACAAATACTTAAAATTTTTTATTTCTTCTTGCGTTTCCAATGGTGCAAAAATGAGGAAAATTAAGAAGATTATAAGTTGTATTATATATTATTTTACATAAAAAATTAAGTTTTTGCATTTTTTTATATCTTTTTATTTTACAATTAATGCAATTTATAATAATATAATAAAAAATTTACTGATAAAATGGAGAAAATTTATGAAAGAAGAATTAAAAAATAATATTACTACTGCAAGGAAAGTAATAGCTATAATTTGCGGAATAATTATAATAATAATAGGAATATACCTATACTATTCTCATAATCACAAATATAATGGGGATTATCAAACTGCTGAGTATCATGGAATAAATCATTCGACAAAATCAATCAATGAAAAAAATCCTTATAAGTTAATTAATAGTTATTCTGAATATGTAGAATTATTAGAAAAAGCTAAAAATTATGGTTGGACAAATATTGAATATAAATATAATTCTGACTTTTTTGGAAATAATTCTTTAGTATTTGTTGAAATTTTAGATTTTGGAGCAACTTCAATGAATACAAAGCTAATTTCATTAAAAGAACATAATAATTCAGCAAATGTAGAAATTTATGTGAATTCTCATGGATATACAGCTGAGGTTAGTGGGAATTTATATCTTATTCCAGTATCAAAAAAAGTAACCAAAGTTAATATAAAGTATGTAAACGATAATACATATCAAAAAGAGAATGTTGTTGGGACGATAATTATATTTATATCAATAGTAGCAATTTTTATTACATTACGTAAGAAAAAAGAAAATGAAAGCACTAAAAAAAGTATATTAAAAATAGTGGGAATAATTATAGCTGCAGTTGCAATAATTATTATAGGTCTATTTGTTCTAACGATACATAATAATTCGAGAGTTCTTTTTGATAAACCAATAATATATTTATATCCTACAGAAGATACAGAAGTATCAGTAAAACTTAAATATAGCAACAATATAACAGTTTCATATCCTAAATATACTACAGGATGGAATGTATTAGCTAAGCCTGATGGTAATTTAGTAGATTTATCTACTAAAAGA
The DNA here is from genome assembly GCA_947589135.1 of uncultured Clostridia bacterium. Taxonomy (GTDB): domain Bacteria; phylum Bacillota; class Clostridia; order TANB77; family CAG-508; genus CAG-269. Next base: position 13,672 of record CANPZT010000019.1, read on the forward strand.
AATTTATACTCATTATATTATGAAAGTACAAGTGCTGAAAAATTCAAAGTAAAAGAAGATGGATTTGTTGTAAAAAGAGAAGATATTGCTACATTTTTAGAAGAAAAATTAGCTATTCTTGGATTAAATGAAAGAGAGACAGAAGAATTTATTATATATTGGTTACCTAAATTAGAATGCAATGAATATAATTATATAAGATTTGCAACAATTGATGAAATAAATAAAAGTATGCCTTTAGACATAAATCCAAATCCAGATACAATTATTAGAATTTTGATGACATATAAAGGATTAAATAAACTTATTGAAGTTAAAGAACAAAAACTAGAAACGCCAATAAGAAAGGGCTTTGTAGCAGTTGAATGGGGTGGAACTGAAATTAAATAATAACTTATAAAATGGAGTGATAGTAATAGCTAACACTCCATTCTTTAATATTCAATTTCTTTTTCATATTTAATAGCTTTATCAATAGTTTTTGTTTTCTTACTCTTTTTCTTTATGCTGTATCTACTTTTTAGAATCGATGAAAGTATTAATTTACATGAAGGCATTTAATATTGTTAAGTAATAGTAAATGTTAAGAAGTACATTATTTTTAAAATACCATAGTTGAATAGACCTTGTCAGTTCAATTCCGGCTATCTGAACCATTAGAGCACCAAGTATTTCAAAGAATCAGAACTTGGTGTTTTAATTTTAAAATAGTGCAAAGTTCTAACAAAAGTTCTAACGCTTTTCCAAAGTATGAATTTTTTAAAAGTTAGAAATGTATTTTTTGAAACAGATTACCTAACTTGCTACTTCGGTAATTTGTTTTTTTTTATATCTAATTCTAATGTGTTACTAATTACATTTGCAGAAACTCTTTTATTTTCTACATCTGCATGAGTATATTTTAATGTAGTTTGAAAGTATGAGCAAAGCTCAACCTTGACAAAATAGAGTTAGTATATTTTTTTGGCTATTAAAATGAAAAGAATTACTGTAAAAGTTCACTAAGTGTACTAATTAATTCACAAAATGAACTAAAATTCTATTGCTGGTTCATTTTGTGAACTACTAGATTTTTTCTAATAAATGTGATATAAATATTTTAAACTGAAAAAGGAGAATTTTAATGTTTATTTTGGCACAAATATTAAGTTTTATAGCAATGGTTATAAATATGGTAGCAGTCCAATTAAAAACAAAAAAAACAAATATTATTAACTATAGTAATATCAAATTTATTATTTGTAATAAGTTATTTACTTTTAGAAGCATATGTTGGAGCATTAACTTGTGGAATTGTTGCTATTGAAATAATAATAAATACAATATTGGAATATAAAGGAAAAAAGACCCCAAAATATTTAATAGTTTTATATTTAATAATTTCTATTTTAATAGGAATTTTAACTTTTAGCAGTTTAGTAGATTTATTACCTATAATAGCATCTATATTATTTATATTTACTCTTGTACAGTCAAAAGAAAAATATGTAAGATTATTGATTTTTGGCAATTTAACTTCATGGATTATTTATGATTTTTTTGTAAAAGCATATTTAGCTGGAATATCTGATTTGTTTGTAATCTCATCAACTATTACAGCTATTATTAGATATGATATAAAGAAAGAGGTAAAAAAGGATGAAGGAAATAAAAGTATTAAAAGCTAATAAAGAACACAAAAAATTCATAATATATGCTAATAATATAATAAACAATGTTAATGATACAGAACAAACAAATGGATTAGAACAAAATATTGATAGAGATTATTTTTGCAATAATCCTAAATTTCAATGTTTAGTTGCAGAAGTAGATGATAAACCTGTAGGGATGATTTTATATTCATATTTTTATTGGGCAAATGATGGAGAAGTTCTATGGATTTCTCAAATGTTTGTTGAAGAAAAATATAGAAAATATGGTGTATTCTTTAAATTAATAGAAAAATTAAGAGAAAAAATTGATAAATATGAAAAAGAAAATGATATACAAATTACTAAGTTAAATAATGGTGAGTTTATAGAAATTGAATATAATAAATAAAAAATTTCATAAATCATTTGACTTTTTCACTTATTTTGAGT
>CANPZT010000020.1 GCA_947589135.1 uncultured Clostridia bacterium
CTTTTATATCTACTTTCTTCTGCTGCATTTTGTGCTCTTCCGAAGCAACCCATCTTCTCCCGTTATTGTTCTTATTGTTACTCCTGCTAAAATTAGTAATACTATTATTGTTATTACTAGTGCTATTAACGTTATTCCTCTAATACTATTTCTCATTAGTTTTTCTCTCCTTTTTTAATTTTAGATAATATTTTATAATTCACTTTTGTAGATTTTTTATATTATCCTTTTTCATCTTTTCATAGAATTTATTATAGTATTTCTTTTATTTGATTTTTTATGTATTCCATAATTTATGTCTAGTTGTTGTTATATTCAAATTATATCATTGCTTTTTTATTCTGTAAATGTTTTTTATGTTACATTTTAATTACAAAAAAAATTACTTTGAACTTGTTTTTAATTCAAAGTAATTCTTATAACTAAACAATATAATTCTATTTATTATATTTAATATATCAAGCAATTTATCTATTTTTATTTATTATTTCCATATAATTTCTCTAGTACAATAATAAACATTGCATGTGACCATCCAAGTCCTAATACCCAATTGGGCTTTAAAGTTTGATTATCTACTTGCTCTCCTAATAAGTAGTGTTTACCCGCTGTTTTTATTACAAAATCAAATGTTTCTTTTGCCTTTTTCTTCTCTCCTGTTTCTAAATAATAAAGTGTCATCCAAAGGTTTGCAATAGGCCATGGATTTCCATTCATATAATGATCTTGTTCAAATCTTTGATATCCACCTGTATATGTTCTTAGTGTCATGTTAATTCTTTCTATTGTATTTCTAATTTTCTTTTCTTTAGGTTTAAATACATTAAATGGAGTAACAGCACCTAAAATACTTATATCCATTTTTCCATCATTTGTGTTTCTTACGTATGTATTTTTTTCTTCATCATACATATTTTCATTAATATATTTTTTAATTCCTGTCTGTAATCTTTCAATTTCCTTTTCACTTTTTTGAATTTTTTCTTGTTTTAATCTGTTATTTTCAAATTCAGATATATTTTTACCAAGTATACTATAGATTTTTAACATACATTCAAATGCTGCATAGATACTTGCTAATGAATATAAATGTACTCCTTCGTTCATTTCCCATAAATCATAGCTAACATGATATTTATGTTCTTCTTGTGATTTTTTCATTTGTTGTTCAATTTCTTCTTTTACAATATCTTTATCTTTTTCTTCTTTTGCCTTAATTTTTAGCCAGTCTTCTATATATCTTTTTAAGAAATCTATTGCTCTTTCACACATTGGTAATGTGTCTTTTAAAAATTTGTCTGAATTTGTTTTTATATAATGTTCATATACACCATATACAACACTTGCTGTTTCATCTACTTGATATCCCCAACATGGAGCAAGCTTTCCATCTGTAAAAAATCTTTGTTCCCACATACCATTCTTACTTTGTGTTTTTTTGCAAAATACTTTATAAAACTTTTCAGTTTCTTTGTCCATATTTAAAATATCTAATGCTTTTGTAACAAACACGGCATCTCTTGGCCAACAATAAGCATATCTACCACAATTTGTAAAATCTTCATCAATTTCAGGAGATGCAATTATACCTCCTGTTTCTTGATTTGTAAGTAAAGGAAATAATAAAATACTTCTTTTATAGATTTCATATATTTTTTCTTCATAACTATTTTTAGGTTCTTTTAAATTTAATCCATTATGATTTTTTACATATTTTCTCCAGTATGTTTTTGTTTCTGTATATTCTTTATTTAAGTCAATTTTCTTTATTCTTTCTACTTCGCTTTCCATTTGAGAAATATTCTTATTTTCATCAATCAATATACAAATTTCTATTGTCTTCTTTTCATTTGGTTTAATTATTCCTAAGTCATAACAAATGCTAGAATCTTTTGACATTCCTATATAATCTTTATCATATATATCACCACGTTTTATTGTATCTTTACTTCCATTAATTTGATGTTTTAATATTTTTTGATTTTTTGAAAATGTAGAAACTACAAAATCATGAGCATATTGCATCATACCATTATCAATTATCTTACATCCTACAAGATTATTTTGGTCAGATAATAACTCTGAATGAATATAAAAAGATGTATCTAAATCTATTTTACCTTCATTTATAAAAATATATTTCTTTACTAATACATTTTCTTTTATCATTATATAATCAGTTTGTACCACTTTCAAATTAAAATATGTATTTGTAATCTCTGTATTTAAAATATTTGTATCTGTATCATAATATTGTTTATAAATATTATTTATATCATCATGTAAATAAATTAAATCTGAATCATTTACTTTTACACCTGTATGAAAAAAATTAATATATTGTCTGTTATCTTTACTAGGAAAATATAATCTTAATAATTCTCCCTTCTCTGTATAAGTTGCTATCATATTTTTATTTCCAATAATTGCTTCATTTAAATACTTATTTTTCATCTTCTTCTCCTTTATTTCAAAACGAACAAGTGTCTTTTTGACACACTCATAAATATTTTTTATTCAATTGTAATTAATAAATTTTTTATTAATGAATGCAAGTGGAATTATATTACAAATTATTTAATTAACAAATGGGAGAATCTCAATCTTGTTTGAGAGGGGCCTATTTGTTAATTATAAAATTTGTTTATAATGTAACGTAGCCGAATTATAAAAAAATTTATTAATTACAATTGAATTTTTATTATTAGATATTATGTGTATCAAAAAGACTCGTCTTCTTTTAACACACTTTAATATTTTATCCTTCAATTACATTTATAATTTGTTTTTCCAATTCCTTTATCTTTTCATTAATTCTAAAGATATCCATATCTTTTAAATCCTTATCTTCTATATCTTGTCTTACATACTCATCCATATCTTTAATTTCTAATTTTAATTTTTCTAATCTTTCAATTACTTCTGTCTTTATAGTCTTTTCTACTTTTCTTTCTATTTTATGTGTCATTTGAATTTGTTCATTTAATTCATATGTTTCACCAAATTCTGGTATTGTAGTTCCAATTCCTGTTTCTTGGTCTATTTTCTGTTGTAATACTTGTTTTGATTCTTCTTCTCCATGAACAAGAAAGATATGTTTTGGTTTTTTTATGAATGAATAAATAAAATTCATTAATCCTTCTTGATCTGCATGTCCTGAATAGCCTTCTATGTATTCAATTCTTGCATTTACTGCAATTTCTTCTCCAAATATTTTTACTTTTTTTGCTCCATTTACAATACTATATCCTAATGTTCCTGGTGCTTGATATCCTACAAATAATATTGTTGATTTTGGATTCCATAAGTTATGTTTTAAGTGATGCTTTATTCTTCCAACATCGCACATTCCACTTGCAGATATTATAATACTTGGTGTGTTATCTTCATTTAGTGCTTTTGACTCATCTGCAGTTTTTGTAAATTGTAGACCTGGAAATTCAAGTGGATTATCTCCTTGCATAATTTGTGCTTGTGTTTCTTCATCAAATAATTCCATATTTTCTCTAAATACTTCTGTTGCTGAAATAGCAAGTGGACTATCAACATATACAGCAGCTTTCATTAAAGTTTTATATTTTCTTTTAAATTCTTCATCATCAATTATATCCTTTAATTTGTTAATTTCATATAAAATTTCCTGTGTTCTTCCTACTGCAAATGATGGTATTATTACTGTTCCTTCATTATCTAATGTTTCTGAAACTATATCCAAAAACATCTTAGCTTTTTCATCATTTCTTATGTGTAGCCTACTTCCATAAGTAGATTCCATTACCAAATAATCTGTTTCTTCTATCATTGTTGGCTCACTTAATAGCGGAATATCATTATTTCCAATATCTCCAGTAAACACTGTTTTTGTTTCTTTTCCATCTTCTTTTACCCACAATTCTATAATACTAGAACCTAACATATGTCCTGCATCATTAAATCTCGCATGTATTTCCGGTGTAATTTCTATAATTTCATCATATTTAACAGGTTCAAATATTTCTAATGAATGCAAAGCTTCTTCTGCTGTATAAATTGGTGGAATTTGTCTTTCACCTTTTCTCATTCTTTTTCTGTTTCTCCATTCATTCTCCATTTCTTGGATATGTCCGGCTATCTGGTAACATTAATGTACATAAATCACATGTCGCTTTATGTGCATATATTTTATTTCTAAACCCTTCTTTATATAATTTTGGAATTCTTCCTGAGTGATCAATATGTGCATGTGTCAATAACATGAAATCTATTTCTGTAGGGTTAAATTCAAATGGATATGCATTTTCTTCCTCTAATTCTGCCTTACCTTGCCACATTCCACAATCTATTAAGAATTTTTTTCCTGCCGCTTCTACTAAAAAGTTAGAACCTGTAACTGTTCTCGTTGCTCCTAAAAAAGTTATTTTCATAAACCCCTCCCATTATACTACAAAAAAATTTTTACTTTTTTATTAATTCTAATCTCTAAATCCTTTTTGCTTATATCATTAATATTTCCGAAACTATCCTTTTCTTCAAATACATTTTCATCAAATAATTGAACATAAAATTGGTCATTTTCTTTAGTAACTTTAATACATACTTGTTCTAAATTAATAATTCTATTATGAAATATATTTTTTACCATTTTATAATTTAGTTCCTCTTTTTTTGAAAAGACATTAATTACTTTTAATTGACCTGCTTTTTGTATTAATTGTCTTTGAACTTTTTCTATTTCTTTTTGCAAGTTTTTTACTTGGTCAATTGTTTTTTCTTCATTATATGGTATCATACAATAATACCTAAATTCATATATCATATCAATTATTTCTTGCTTTGTTTGAGCTCTTTTTAACTTTAGTTCATAGAATTTTAAAAATTGTTTTTGCATATTGATAATTAATTTATCTATTTCTTTATCTATATTTTCAGAATCTAATAAAATTAAATATTTTTCTTTTGTTTCTATATTTTTTCTATAAGATAGATATTTTTGAGGATTTAATTTATTATTTAATTTTTCAATTTCTTCAATATATGTGTCTCTTTCTTCTTCTAACATTTTTGATAAAATTCTAATACTAAATATTTTCTCATTTAAAGGTAAAGATTCATTTCTTTTTTGATATTCCTGTTTTAACATTTTTTGATTATTAATAGTCTCATCAATATGTTTTATTTTTTTAGTTAAATCTACCTTTTTATTTGTAAGTTCTTGTACAAATTTTCTACTATCTTCTAACTGATTTAGTTCTTGTTCTATTTCTTTTTTTATTTTCAAGATTTCTTTTTTACTATTTTTGTCATATCTAACATCCATAAGAACTGATAATTGCTTTAATCCTTCTATCAATTCAGTTCCTTCCACTTTTCCATAATTTTTAGTTATATTTTCTTCAAATATTTCTAAATAATCAATAATATACTCTTTATTATAAATCCATTTATTTAAAAATTCATTTCCTACTAATATTCTTAATACTTGATAGATAAGATTGTGCTTTATACTTTCAATTTCTCTTGGTATTGTCGTCCACGAATATCCATTAAAATCTCTCATTACTTCAACTGTATTTATATTATTTCCTACATTTAGTAAATTTGATAAAGTTTTATTTATTAGAAAATAATTTTCTTTTATAATTTCATTATTTTTACTAATTTTAGCAATGCAATATAATAATTTTCGTTCAATTGGATAACAAATAATTCTTTTTTTATTCTTTTCTACTAAAAAAGTTTTATTTCCAATAATTTTACTTTCTTCTGAATTTGGTTGTACTAATTTTATTGTTTCACAATTGTTTTTAATTTCTTGAATGATTCTTTGTATCAATTCATCTTTTGTTTCTACATCTTGTTTTACTTTTTTATAGTCTTTATATCCTATTTCTATTTTATAGAACATATTAAGGAGAACACTTTTTACATTTTCATTAAAATATTTTTTTTCTAATACTTTTTCTAATTCATTGTTATAATCTTTTCTTACAATCTTATCAATGAAATTATCATTTTTTTTCTTTTGCAAACTTCTTCTCCTTTCTTATTTTATTATGTATTATATCTTGTTTTAAAATTAACAAATAGTTTAAAACAACATAAACTTTAGCTTTCTTCTGTATTTCCCATTTTTAATTCATTTAATCTATCTAATGTCATCAATACTTCTCTTGGTTTACTTCCTTGATATCCTGAAATAACTCCTCTTTCTTCCATTTGGTCAATTATTCTTCCAGCTCTTGCATAACCTACTTTAAATCTTCTTTGTATAAATGATGTTGAAGCTTGTCCTGTTTCTACAACTGTTTGTATTGCATCCATTAAAAATGGGTCTGTATCATCATCTTCTTTTTCTTGTGCCATTTCTTTATCTGTTTTATTACTATTTTCTATACTTTCTAAAATATCTTCACTATAAGTAGCTGTGCCATTAGACTTAATAAAATCAACTATCTTTTCGACTTCATCATCTGAAACAAATGCCCCTTGTACTCTAGATGGTTTTGGTGCTCCAGATGGGAAAAATAACATATCACCTTTTCCCAATAATTTTTCTGCTCCAATACTGTCTAAAATAGTTCTTGAATCTACTTGTGATGATACAGCAAATGCAATTCTTGATGGTACATTTGCTTTAATTAATCCTGTAATAACATCAACAGATGGTCTTTGTGTTGCTATTACTAAGTGCATTCCTGCAGCCCTTGCTTTTTGTGCTAAACGACAAATTGCATCTTCCACATCACCTTTAGCAACCATCATCAAATCTGCAAGCTCATCTATAATAATCACAATTTGTGGTAATTTTCCTATCTCATTATCTTTTTCAATTGCTTTATTATACCCTTGTAAATCTCTTACACCTTTACTTGCAAATTTATTATATCTATCATCCATTTCTTGTACAGCCCATGCTAAAGCACCTGCTGCTTTTTTAGGGTCTGTTACAACTGGAATTAATAAATGCGGAATTCCATTATATACTGATAATTCAACTACTTTTGGATCTACCATAACAAATTTAACTTCACTTGGTTTTGCATGATAAATTATACTTGTAATTATTGTATTAATACATACACTCTTTCCTGAACCTGTTGAACCTGCGATTAATACATGAGGCATTTTTGCTATATCTGCTAATTGGATATTACCTGCTACATCTTTTCCAAGTGCAATTGTTAATTTAGACTTGCTTTGTGCAAATTCTTTGCTATCTAATACTTCTCTTAAATGTACTGCTTCTTTCTCTTGATTTGGTACTTCTATACCTACTGCTTGTTTACCTGGTATTGGTGCTTCAATTCTAATTGTCTCAGCAGCTAAATTAAGTGCAATATCATCTGCAAGATTTGCTATTTTACTTACTCTAACTCCTTCTGCTGGCTTTAATTCGTATCTTGTAATGGCTGGTCCAACTGATACATTTTCTACTTTAGCTGATACACCAAAACTATATAAGGTTTTTTGTAATTTTGTTGCAGTATCAGTTAGAGCTTTTGCTCCTCCTTTTAAAGTCTTTTTTCCAGGTTTGCTAAGTAGCTCTACTGGTGGATATTCATAATGTTCATCTTCTACAATCATACTATGTTCTAATTGTAGTACAGCTTTCTTCTTTTCTTCTTTTTGTTCTTCAACATCTTCAAATAAATTTGCTTCTATTACATCTGGTTCCATTTGTTGTTTTGGTTGTTTACTTTGTTTTGTTAATGGTTCTAAATCTTCTCCTGAATGATCATATTTTCTTAATCCCGTTTTTTCTTCAATGTTGTCTACAATTCTTCCGCCAAAATTAATCTTTATTTGTTCATTTTGTTGTGACTTTTCTTCTTTTTCCATTTTTGCAAGCTGAGCTTGAACTTTTCTTTCTTCTCTTTCTCTCTTTCTTCTTTGACTTGGAGTCTCTGTTTCTCTTTCTTGTTGCTCTTTTCTATAGTTTTCTCTTTCTTCTAATCTTTCCTCTCTTCTTTCTCTTATTTTTTCTACTATTAAATTAATCATTTCTGATAAATTAATTCCAAATGTAAATACAATTAATACTATTGCTACACCTATACAAAAAATAACTGCTCCTATTTCTCCTAATAACTTTTCAAGTGGTATAGCTCCTACTGCTCCAATAGCTCCTCCACCTTTACTTTGAGAGCCTAAAAAATAGGCATCTTTAACTATTTCTGATAATTCTTTATTATAAGATAATTCTCCAGATGAAACTTGAAAAACACTTAGCATTACAGATAAACTTATAATTGCAATTAGATATTGTATTAATTTCGATGTTAATTCTTCTCTTTCATCACATGCTATCTTTATTGCAAGAACAAAAATACCAATAGGAAGTATATATTGCATCATTCCCATCATTCCGCCTAAAATTTCATTTAATTTTAAACCTATTACTCCTGATTTTGTATATATTAAAACAGCCAAAAGTATACTTAATACAATTAGTGTTATTATTGTTATATCTACTTTTGATGCTGTTTTTTTTCTTTTTTTATATCTTCTTTTTTTAGCCATTTATAGTATCTTCCTTTCTAGTACATAGTATTAAATCGTTTTTTTGCAAATCTGATATTTCTTACTATAATAAAAGCAGATATCAAAAGTCTTGTTTTTGACTTCTGACATCTGACTTTTGATTATTGGATATTACCATATATTCTCATTATTTTATCACAACAATTATTCTAATTCTTTTCTACTATTTTGAATTGTTTTAATTGTATCTTCTAGTGATATCTGCATTAAATTCATAGCCTCACTCATATTAGTAGCTAATTTGTCTAATGTATCTTTCATTACATTTTCAGTATTTGCTAATAAATTATCTGCATATTCTTTTGTTCCTTTTGAAATTTCTCTAGACATCTCATTAGCTGTTTCGATGATTTCTGTTTTTTGATCATATGCCTTTCTTGTAATTTCATGTTCATCAATCATAGATATAATTCTATTTTCTGCTTCTTTTACAATATTATCAGCCTCTTTTTGAGCTTCTACTATAATTCGTTGTCTTTCCTCTTTTACCCATTTTGCTTGTTTTAGCTCATCTGGAAGTTTTATTCTAATTTCTTTAATAATATCTATAAGTTGTTCTTTATCTACAATTCCTCTTGAGGAAAACGGGATACTTTTTCCTTCTTCTAATAAATCCTCCAAAGTGTCTAATAATGTAAATATTTCCATGGTTTTACCCCTTTCTTTTTTCTTATTTCTTTTTTAAAAGAATAAGATTTGCTCGTCCATATTTTCTTTTATCAAAAATTTTTACATTTAATTTTTCAATTTCTTTTATTATCTCATCTCTATCTGTTTCTACAACAATAATAGATGTTTCTTTTAATAGCTTTTTTTGTAATAATAATTCAATTGTTTCTATTGCAAAATTTGTTTCGTATGGTGGGTCTATATATACAATGTCTATTTGTTCTTCAATTTTATTTTTTAGTACATTATCAAATTTTTCATGATAAAGTTCTATATTTTTTTCAGAATGTGTTTTTTGTATATTCTTTTTAATAATTTCAATTGCTTCTTTTGAATTATCACATAATATTGCTTTTTTAGCTCCTCTACTTACAGCTTCTAGTCCTATTGCTCCACTCCCTGAAAATATATCTAAAAAAATACAATCTGTTATTTCGTTTTGTAAAATATTAAATAATGATTCTTTCACTCTATCTAGAGTTGGTCTTGTATTTTTTCCTTCTAATGTATATAATTTTGTTCCTCGTGCTTTTCCACTTATTATTCTCATAAAAGCTACCTTTCTTTTGATATTAACATTTTATTCTTTTTTCTGAAAAGGGTCAATAGTATTAATACAAATGTAACATATATTTAATAGTTCTGTAATATAGTTTTCTATTTTTATTGTTTTTCTATCTTTTTAGACATTTTTTTAAATTATAATATTTTTAAAATTAAGATAAAAACAAAAACTATCCATTTTTAGATAGTTTTCATTTGTATTTTTTATTTAATCATCATCTTTATTAATATCTTTTAATAATTCTAATTGAGATATCAATAGTGATTCCATTTTAGCTTTATATATATCAAATTGTTTTTTTACATCATCTAATTCTTTCTTCTTGATTATAATTTGGTTTTCTAACTCATTTACTTGTTGTTTTGCTGTATCTTTTGCTTCATTAATAATTTGTTCAGCTTGTTGTTGTGCTACTTTTTTTACATCCTCAGCCGTTGATTGGGCCATTACTAATGTACTTTGTAATGTTGTTTCTATTGTTTTATAATGTTCGATATCTTTTGATAATTCATCAACCTTTGCTTTTAATTCTGTATTTTCTTTATAATTTTTAGAATAATCTAATGTTAAGTCATCTAAAAAATCATCGACTTCTTCAACACTATATCCATTCATTACTTGTTTTGAAAATTTCTTATTTTCTATATCTAATGGTGTTATCATGTTTTTCCTCCTTAATTGACTAGCAATTAGTTAATTCCATTATTTTTTAACCAAGAAACAGAAAGTTTGCTTTTCATTTCTTCTCTTGCCATTTCATTTGTAATTTCATAGTTTGATGGTGCAACTAAAAAGATAGAATTAGATACTTTTTGAATATATCCATCTAACGCATAAACTCCACCACTAATAAAATCTACTATTCTTCTAGCTACATCTTTATTTACATATTCTAAATTAACAATAACAGATTTTTTTTCTTTGATAAAAGAACAAATTTCATCTGATTGTTCAAATGTAGTAGGTTGAGATATTACCATTCTTATTGAATTATCTTGTGCCTGAGGCATTGATACTACTTTATTTCTTCTACCAAAAAATTTTCTATCTTCTACTTCTGGTTCTTCTTCCTCTTCATATTCATATACATTTTCATCATCATATTCTTCAACTTCCTGTGAATCCATTCCAAATAAATCCCATACTTTGTTCATTAAAGCTCCTGACATAAAAAAACCTCCTAAATTTCTTTCATTTTTTGTATGTATTAAGTATCTACTTTTTTTTACTTATTGTCAATATTTTTTGACAATGTTATTATTTTTTAATATTTTTGTAATATTTTTGTAATATTATTTTATATTTTCTATATTTGGATTAACTATAATTTCGTCATATATAGAAATTTTCTTGTATTTTGCAATTTCTTCATTTGATAATCCTTCTGTTTTTAACTCTTCTGTTGAGTATGATTCTATTATAGAATATTTTTCTCCATGTTTCTTTAATTTTACTAGAATTTTACTCAAATATCCAGCTCTATTTCGTATAACGTAATATTTACCATTTTCCTCTATAATTGCTTGATTTGGTACTTTCAATCCTGTTTCACTCCACCATATTACTTGAAATGAAATTTTTCTATAATTAATCAATTCTTCTATTTGTTTATCTATTTTTAATATTAATACAACTTCTCCGTCATCTTCTTTAATTATATTTGTAATCTCTGCTGTTATCTCTGCATTATTAGATAATCTTATTTTTATTTTATCTTCTATCTTTGCTTGTTTTGCTTCTTCGGAATCAGTTATAGTTGCTATGTAACAATAAAAATTATCAATTACTTTTCCACATTCATCACTTGTTGCTACTACTTTACCAGTTTTTAAATCTAAATTTTCAAGATATTCTTTACTCAAGGTTTCAAAATTATCTGGTGTTAATGTTTCTTCTAAACCATCTACTTTATATGAAGCAATGCCACTCATTGGTGCTACAACATATTCTGCTCCTGAATTTAACTGATTTTCATAATTTTTTCTTTCTTCTATTAATTGATTTAAATAAGATCCCTTTGGACTCAAATCTCCTGCTATTTTTGATTTTTTCCTTACTAAATCATCTATTTGTCTTTTATATTCTTCTAGTTTTGTTAGATCAGTAATATTATTAATATAAGCTACTTTTTCATCAATTTGATTTTCTAGTAATTTCATATCAGATGAAAATAAACTTGTATCACTTTTCATTACTTCTTGTATTTTATTATCTAACTCCGCTACTTTTTGTTTTAACCCTTCTTCATTAGCACTATAATATCTAAAAACATTCTCGTTTTTAGCTACTTTTTCTCCTTCTAACTTAATTTGTTCCATTCCATTCTTATAATTTTGTCCTTTTACTACTTTTTCATCTCTAATAACATATCCTATATCTGTTTCTTCTTGATATAATTTTCCTTCTTCAATTGTAAATATATCTGTTGGTTGTTTAATTAATAAGTATATTGTATATAAAATATATATTAACAAAAATAATAAAGCTACATATAATATTATTTTTTTCTTATTTAGTTGTTTTGAGTTAACTTTTTTATTTTGCTGATTTTGATTTTTTTTCTTTTCCAATTTTAACCCTCCAAAATAATTTTTATATTATTTTGTATTGTATCTTGTCCATCTAACCATATTGTTTGTTTATTTTTTCTAAACCATGTTAATTGTCTTTTTGCATATCTCCTTGTTTCCATTTTTATCTTTTCAATCATTTCTTCTTTTGTAGTTTTATTTTCTAAATATTCAACTACTTCTTTATATCCTAGTCCCTGCATTGCTGTTGGAAATTTTTGATATTTATTATAAATTTTTTCTACTTCTTCTATTAGACCTTGTTGTATCATTATATCTACTCTTCTATTAATTCTATCATAAAGTATTTCTCTATCCCAAGTAATAGCATAAACTTTATAATCAAACTCTACTTCTTTTTCTCTTGATTTTCTTTCTTGCTCAGTTTTGTTTTTTTCTATCGCTTGTGGGTCAATTTTTTTAGCTTCTTCATATAAACTTTGTAATCCCTCTACTTTTTCTCTTTTTTCTAATTCATTTCTATATTGCTCGTCAAATTCTATATCTTGATATTCAATTTCATATATTAAACTATCAACATATAAGCCTGTACCTCCAACAAGTATTGGTGTTTTTCCTTTGTTTATAATTTCTCTAATTGCAAGTTTTGCCTGTTTTTTATAGTCTGCCACGCTATATCTTTTATTAGGAGAAACAATATCTATCATATAATGTTTAATTCCTTGCATTTCTTGTATTGTTGGCTTAGCTGTGCCAATATCCATTTCTTTATAAATTTGCATAGAGTCACAAGAAACTATCTCTCCTCCAATTTCTTTAGCAAGTTCAATAGATAGCGCTGTTTTTCCAGATGCTGTTGGGCCACATATTACATATACTTTTGGTTTTGGCATTTTTGCCTCCTTAATTTTTTTATTTTATCATTGATTGATAAATATTTATAATTCCTTGTTGTGTATCTTTTAAATATCCACATTCAAATACTATGCAAATAATAAATATGACCACAAGTATTATTATTTTCTTATTTAGTTCTTCTTTATTTATATTATTTTCTTTTAGTTTATTCCATATTTTTGCTATATAAGGAATAAATATAATAGCATTTAATCCTGTAAATAATATAACTAATATTCTTCTTACAAGTACTTGTACTTCTTGATTTTGATAATTTATTTCTCTTTTTGATATATTAAATATAATTAAAGTTATTATATACATTACAAAAAGTCCAATTAATAAAAATATTACTTTTTTTCTTTTTTCTATAACGCCTAAACTTTGCCAAGTCCAAGCTATTAATACAAAATAGATTATTGCTATTATACCAATTATGATAGCCATGTTTATTTCTCCTTTTATGTATTAAGTATTTTTTGCAAATATAGTTTTCTATTATTTTTTTATAATTATGATAATAGCAAGCTAATTGTTATTATTTTCTAGCAAATTTTCTTTCTATATCATATTTTGTCATCTTAATTGCTGTTGGTCTTCCATGTGGACATGTAAACGGATTTGGAAGTTGTAATAAATCATCCATTAAACTTTCTACTTCTTCTGTAGTTAATGCCATATTAGCTTTTACAGCCGCTTTGCATGCTACTGTTGCAATAAATTTTTCTTCTTTTTCCTGTTTTGCAGTTCTAGCTACTGTATTTATTTCATCTAGTGTTTCTAAAAACAATTCTTTATTATCTAAATCAATACATATAGTTGGAACTCCTGTTAATTTAATTGTATTTTCTCCAAATTCTTCTAATGTAAATCCTGCTTGTTCAAACATTTTTATATTTTCTTTTGCTATTTCCATTTCTTTATGAGTTAGTGTTATAACATCTGGTAACAATAACATCTGTGAGTCTTTTGAAGTATCACTATAATAATTTTTCTTTACTTTTTCATACATAATTCTTTCATGTGCTGCATGCTGATCTAGAATATACATTTCTTTTTCTATTTCTAATATAATGTAAGTTTTAAATACGATTCCTATAAACTTATAAGAAGGTTTTTGTATTTCTTGTTCTTCAAATACAGAAATGTTATCTTTTACAATATCAATTGCATTTGTTTCTTGTGTTTTTTCTGATTCTTCTGTTTTTTCTGTATCATCTTGTATTGGTACTGTTCCAAACATTTTTGCATACATTTCATTAAAATTATCTGATACTACTTGTGGATTATCATTTAAACCTTGCATTTTTTGTTTAATTTCTTCAAATTCCTTTTGGACGTCTGGATCTTCTATGCTTTCAATTGTAGCATTTACATCTGGTATTTCTGTTTTTTCTTCTATCTTTTCCTCTGTATCTTCTTGTTGTATTTTTTCATCTTGGTTTTGTTGTATTTCTTCATTCTCATTTATTTCAGTTTTTTTATCATTTTTTGCTTCATCATTTTGTTCTTGTGTTATTTCTTCTTCGTTTAATAGTTCTGTATCTGAATTTTCTTGATTTTCTGTATTTTGTTCTTTATCTTCATCTAATTTATATACCTCTGATTCTTCTTTTATAATTTCTATATTAGCATTTTTTGTTTTTAATTCTTCGGTTACTTTTTCCTTCATTTGTTTTAATTGTGCTAACACATCAGATGTATCAATAGGATTTCCTATATCTGTTATTGATTTATTTTCTTTTTCTATTTGTTTATCTAGGTTTTCTTCTATTTGCATATCTTCCGTTACGTTTGTTTTTATTTTACTTTCTTCTTCTGTATATTCTTCAATTTGTTTTCCTTTTTGTTTTCTAAAAGAAAATAATCCTCCTTGTTGTTGTTTGCTTTCTCTTATATTTTTTAGTCTCTCTTCAAAACTTTGTGCTGTTCTGTCTATTACTGCAGTACGTTGTTCTGCATTTGCTACTAGCTCTGTTTTCAATAAAGTTTCTTTAATTGCATGATATATAGCTTGAAACACTTTATTTTCTTCTTGAAATCTTACCTCTAGTTTTGCCGGATGTACATTTACATCAACTTTTGATGGATTTATTTCTATATTTAGTATTACAAATCCGAATTTACCAATTGGAATTAAGCCTTTATATGCTTGCTCTGTTGCTGCCGTTAATGTTTTGTCTTTTATATAACGCTTATTTACAAAAAATAATTGATTAGAGCGGTTTGACCTTGCTATTTCTGGTTTTCCTACAACTCCTGTTATATTTATATCTTCATATTGATAAGTTGT
>CANPZT010000021.1 GCA_947589135.1 uncultured Clostridia bacterium
GTGGTTGGCGATATGTACCTCCACTTCGGACTTTCACCGATTAGCTAAACGACATGCCTGTCGTACCAAAAAATGAGTAAAAAATTTTCACTCATTTTTCTATTGGGAGCTTTTTGCAGTTCCTTTATAATACTATATAAAAAACTCCTCTCATTTCAACGCTATTCTGTTCTTAATGCTTCAACTGGATCTCTTTTACTAGCCATTTTTGCTGGAATTAGTCCTGCTATAATTGTTAATATCATACTAATAACTACTAATATAACTCCTGCTACTGGTGGAACCATTGCATGCACTACTACTCCTGTCATTTTATAAATTATGCTATTAATTGGGATTGTTAATAATATTGTTATTCCTATTCCTATTAGCCCAGAAATAAGTCCAACAATAAAGGTTTCTGCATTAAATACTCTTGATATATCTTTTTTAGACGCTCCTATAGCTCTTAATATTCCTATTTCTTTTGTTCTTTCTAAAACAGATATATATGTTATAATTCCTATCATAATTGATGATACTATTAGAGAAATTGCTACAAATGCAATCAATACATAGCTAATTGTGTTTATAATTTGGCTAACTGATTTCATCATAAGCCCTATCATATCTGTATAATTTATAACATTTTCTTCTTTTCCTTCATCTCTTTGTTTTTGGTTATATTCTTCTATTGCATTTGAAATAGTATCTTTTGCTTCAAAGTTTTTTGGATAAATAGAAATTGATGTAGGTTTATCAATATCAATTGCTCCTAATGTTTTAAGATTTTTTTCATAGCTTGCATTTTTATTTTGTGTATATGTTTCCATCATTTTTGCTATTTCTTCACTACTTAATTTGCTCATTGCCATTCGTTGCTCTTGTGTTAAATTTTCTAAACTATTTGTTTGTTTTTCTTCTTCTGTTGGGAATTTTAAACCTGAAAATACATTAATATCTTGGTTTTCTTTTTGCTCTTTTACTATTTGTGTTTCATTTGATTTGTTAATAACATATTCTTTTAATTTCTTTGTATACCCTATACCACTTGTTACAGCAGTTGATGCAACACTTTGTTCATTTTGTTTAATAATTCCTACTACTTTAATATTTTCTGCTTCATTAATTTTTTGTTTCATATAATCTTCATCATCTTCTTGATTAATCCATAAACCATTTTGTTTTTCATAATAATCAGAACTTAATATTAATTTGAATGATAAATTTAATAATTCATCATAAGTATAAGATGTTGACTCTTCTGTTTCATCTAAAGTTTCTCCATTTTCTACTGCTTTCCATTTTTCTTCTAGTTCTTCCTGATTTTTTAATCCTAATGAATATAGAGTATAATCATCAATTCTTCCGTCTTCTTTTAAAAGTAAAACAACTTCATTATATTCCTTTGGCCAGCTACCTTTTACTAAATCATATTGTGTAGATAACAATTCTTGATTATCTAACATTTCAAACCAAATGTCTGTATTTGTCATCATTGAACTTCCAAACATAGATGCTACAGAAGAATTATCTCTTGCTTCTATCATTTCTCCCATTCCAAATGCATTCATAACTGTACTTGGATTTACTTTTACAATTCCATCATCTGTATTTTCTTTATATAAATTAATGTTTAAATCATATCCATATTCTATACTATTACTATTATTTTTGATTTCATTGTTTTCTTCTTCTAGATATTTTTTTAATTCTGTTAAATTATTATTTTGTTTCTTGTTAGAAAGTGTTGTTATCATTTCGTTCATAATGTCTGCTGAATATGCTTTTCCTTCTTCTTGATTTTCATTTTCTGGTGCGTCTCCCATCATAGATTCCATCATGCTAGATATATCTACTGTTGATTCTTCAATTGTAATTGGATAAGAAGAAAGTGTGTCTTCTTCAACTTTATCAATATAGTTTTGTACTCCTGTAGAAATTGCAAGTATTAAAGCAATTCCTATAATTCCAATACTTCCTGCAAATGACGTTAAAAGTGTTCTTCCTTTTTTTGTCATTAAATTGTTTAAACTTAATCTTAATGCAGTAAAAAATTTCATAGATGTTCTACCTGATTTTGCATTTACTTGTTCCTTTTTTCTATCTTCTTCTGTAAAAGGTGCAGAATCATCTGTAATTACTCCATCTAATATTTTTACTACTCTTGTTGAATATTTTTCTGCTAATTCTGGATTGTGTGTAACCATAATAATTAATTTTTCTTTTGAAATCTCTTTTAAGATTTCCATTATTTGAACACTAGTTTTTGTATCTAGTGCACCAGTTGGCTCATCTGCTAAAATAATGTCTGGATTGTTGACTAGCGCTCTTGCAATTGCTACTCTTTGCATTTGCCCTCCAGATAATTGGTTTGGCTTTTTATGGATTTGTTCTTTTAAACCAACATCTTCTAATGCTTTAATTGCTCTTTTTCTTCTTTCTTTTTTTGATACTCCTGAAATTGTTAATGCTAATTCTACATTAGATAATATAGTTTGATGTGGTATTAAGTTATAACTTTGGAATACAAAACCTATAGAATAGTTCCTATAAGCATCCCATTCTTTATCCTTGAATTGTTTTGTTGATTTTCCATTAATTATTAAGTCTCCTGTTGTATACCTGTCAAGTCCTCCTATAATGTTTAACAAAGTGGTTTTTCCACAACCACTTTGTCCTAAAATTGACACAAATTCACTCTTTCTAAATTCGATACTAATTCCTTTTAATGCTTTTACAATAGTATCTCCTGATTTATAGTCTTTTGTTATATTTTGTAAGTTTAACATTTTTATTTGTATGATATATTTAATAACTTAAATAAAATCATATGCTCCTTTCTTCGAAATTTCATTTTACTTTCCTAATATTATATATTTATTATATATTTTTGTTAATAATTATCTTTTTTCTTGAATAATTTATCAAATATATTACTCGTATCATTAAATGAATATATATCCTTTTCATGTCTTTTTCTAGTTCTTCTTTTTGGTCTATTAATTGTAGTAGATACATTTTTGTTAGATGAATTATAATTATCATCATTTGATTTTGAAACTGTTTTATTATTATTTACTTTTGGAAATTTATATAATAATTCTTGTTGTTCTTCTTGATATTCTTCATATGGAGCGTCTAATCTTATATTATAATTAATATTTCTTATTGTTTCGTACTTTTTGTTTTTATTTTTATTTTTTTTATAATATTTTTCAGTTTCGTTGTTAAATGCATTGTCTTCGTCATAGCTGTTATTATCATCGTCATCATCATTGTATTCGTCATCTTCATCTTTGTCATCATCATCATATTCGTCGTCTTCATCTTCGTCATAATCATCATCATATTCGTCATCTTCATCTTCGTCATAATCATCATTGTATTCGTCATCTTCATCTTCGTCATAATCATCATCGTATTCGTCATCTTCATCTTCGCCATAATTGTCATTGTATTCATCTTCATAATCATCTTCGTCATAGTCTTCTTCATCTTCGTAATTATCGTCACTGTCATCATAATTGTCTTCATGGTCAATTCCATTGTTATAATTATGTTTGCTGTAATCGTATTCATCGTCAAACTCATCATTGTTATCATAATACTTAAAATCGTATTTGTTTTGGTGTATTACAGTTTGAATATCCTCTAGTATGTCTATTTCCTCTACTTTATATTCTGATAAATCTTTATCAAATTTCTCTGTAACTTCTTTTTGGAATACATCATATACATTTTTTATTCCTTCAATTCTCCAATAGTTTGAATTAATTACAGTTCCTAAATTTATTTTAATATTATTTACTTCTGCTTCAAATTTCTTCTCTTTTTGTTGAATATCTCTTAAATATGTTTTATTATATAAATCTTTATATGATTTTCTAGTTGCTTTGCCTTCTATTTCTCTTATAATCAGTTCATATAAATTATTAATTTGAGCAATATCCATATCGAAATTTTGACATGCTTCTTCCATCATTTTTTTGTGTATTTTAGGGCCACTTATTGCAGTCATTCTTTCATTATCTAAAAATCCAATAATATATTCTTCTTCTGCACTTAAAAATGCAATTTTTACATGAGTATCTTTTAATATTTTCTCATATTCATTTAGATTAAAATTATCATTTTCTACTTCATTTAATAATTTCTTTAATTTTTCATATATCATTATATAAGCTTCTGCTTCTTTTTCTGCTATTTGAATTTTAACATTTACTGCTTTATTTATTACCTCTTTATTAAATCCTATTTTTTCATTTTTTCCATTTTTTATCATAATGCTTACAATTGCGTCTTTGATATTTTGTTTGTCAGTATTTAAAAATCTTTTCATATTTTTTACATCTTGTATTGATATATTTTTAAATTTTTCGTCCGCTTCTTCCATTCTAGCTATGTGTTTTGCTTCTGTTGTTCTTTTTCCTCTTGCAAACTTATTTCTCTCTTTTTGTCTTTCTATAAATATAACTAAATCTTTGATATAGTCTTCCCTTAATTTTTTTAATCCCTCGTTATTTTCTTCTATAATTTTTTCTATTTTTTCTAGTCTATTTTGTACTATATTGGGATTTTCATCAAGAGTATTAAATAGTTTATTTCTTTCATCTTCTAGCTTTTGGTTTGATAAACATAGCTTTTCTTGTAATTTTTGTATTGCCTGTATACCATTTGCTATTTTATCAAATTTGTTTATTACTTTTTCTTCTTCTGTAACCATAGTTTGATATTCTCTTAGCTCTTCTATTAAGTCATTGAAATCTGAAAAATTTTGTCTTAAGTTGTATTCTTTGTTAAATCCGAATAATTTATCTAGATATCGTTCTAAAACTATAGCACTTCTTTCATACATTGTAGCATTCTCCTCCAATATTTTAAGTTTTTCCTATTATATATCAATTTTTATGAAAAGTCCATAAATTTTTACTTTTAAAATAAATTTCTAATCTTTTTAATTAAATAATGACTTCCTCCTTGGCTATTATCTTGTGTATTTTCAACCATACTAACAATTAACAAATCTTCTCCATCTGATCTATTTATTGTAAAGCAATTAAACCATCCTAAAGTTCCACTTTCTGTATCTTCACTAGATGTTTTAAGTTCTGCCGTTCCTGTTTTTCCAGCAATAGTAGTTCCTGATATTTGCATATCATGTGCAGTTCCTTCTGAATTTTCTACTACTTGAATTAGGCTTTCTTTTATAGTGTTTGATGCTTCTTTTGTAAATGCACTTTCCTTTAAAATTTTTCCTTTTTCTTTTGAATTATAATCTATAGTTGGTTGTATCATATTTCCATCATTAGCAAATGCTGAATATATTGATGCCATATGAATTGGATTAACTAAAACGCTTCCTTGTCCGTATCCCGTATCAGCAAGTTTTGTTTCTCCCTCTATTTTATTTCCATTATTATTAGCATATTGTGATTTTGCTAAATTAATTGGAAAATCAAGTTGTTCATTAAAACCAATTTTATTTAAATTTTCTACTAAAGCATCAGCACCTATTTTTAAAGCTGATTGCGCAAAATATATATTATCTGAATGGATCATTCCATTTAATAAATTTTTTGCCCCACTATAAGGTGTTAATGTTGTTATTTTATAATCTCCCCAACTACTGTCTTTTTGCCAACTTGTTCCTGTATATCCATAATCTTCAGTAGCATTTATTTTTCCTGTTGTTAAGCCTATTGCTCCTGTAATTGGTTTGAAAGTTGAACCTGGACAATATTTTTGAACAAATCTATTATATAGTGGTTTATTTGTATCATTATTAAGTTCTTCCCATTGTTTATTAGTCATACCTACTACAAAATCATTTGAATCAAATGTAGGTGTACTAACTAATGCAAGAAGTTCTCCTGTTTTTGGTTGCATTACTACAAAAAATCCTTTATCATTTTTCATTTGATTATATAACTTTTGTTGTAATTCACTATCAATTGTTAGTTTTAAATCTTCTCCATCTTTCTTTTCTTGTTTTATCAGTTCTACTTTTTTATTTTTATTTTCATCTTCTATATAAATTTCTGTTCCATCAATTCCTCTTATTGTATCTTCATAAATTTGTTCTAACCCAAACTTACCTATCACACTATTTGTGTTATAGCCTTTTCCCTCATTTTTTTCTAGCTCTTCTGCACTAATTGATTGAACATAACCTATTAAGTGTGCAGTTTCTTTTCCATATGGATATACTCTTCCTTCTACTTTAGTAATTAAAATTCCTGGAATTGTAAGTAATTTTTCTTTTAATTCTGTATTAGAATCTGCTATTTTTTTAACTGGTACAAATGTATCTTCTTTAACATATGATTTGTTTAATTGCTCATTAATATAATCAACAGATACTCCTGTTAATTCTGAAATTTTATTAATGCTTTCTTCTTTATTTTCACTTAACTTTCCTGGTACAATTCCAACAGATGAAACAATTCCATCATATGCTAAAGCATTTCCGTATCTATCAGTAATCTCTCCTCTTTTTGCTTTAATTGTTTCAACTCTTACTTTATCATTTTCTCTTAGTTGTGGAAATATAAAACTAGAAGACCAACATATTTTGTCTTGTTTATTTTCTTTTTTTACTTCTATTGTATTAGTAAAAGATGTTTCCCCTGCTGAAGTATACATTTTTTCTTGATATGTAATATAATATCTTTTATCTTGTTTTTTACATTCTTGAATATCAATTTTTATATTAGTTGCATCAATACCTTCATAAATATTCTGATTTCTTTTTATAAAATCTTCTTTATTTATATTATTTTTTGCCTGTTCTGTTAGTAATTCATACATTTGATCATATTGTTTCTCATTTATTAAATTCACAAAATCAATTACTGTTTGTTTTGCTAACTTTTCTTCTTTATTTCTAAAAAAGAAGAAACCTCCTATAATTATTAAAAGTACAAGAATAATAACTATTACAACTATTAATATCTTTTTATTTTTCATATAATACTCCTCCTATCTTTCTGCCATTGGTTCCGGGTTTTTTTGGCAACCTGCCAGGTTGCCAAAAAAACCCGGAACCAATGGCAATCATTTATTAAAAATTTCATTTTCATCGTATTGCTCTGGTTTTAATCCTAATCTTGTCTTCATATATGAGATTAAACTAATAGTAATGACCGCTAAAAATATACCTATTATTACCATAGCATTAGCAGTTGTTGTAATATCTAATAAATATGAACCTAAAAATCCAATAATTGCTCTTAGTAAATTTTTTACCATAGCATTAGCTGCATAAATTTGTGTTAATATATTTTCATTTGAAAAATTTGCTAAATATCTATTTGATAGCACTAGGCTCATACCTTTATTTATACTTATAATTACAAAACATACAATAAGTATAATTAAAGATATAATATAAGGAACATTAAATATAACAGTTAATCCTGCTACTAAAATTGATATAGTCGTTAATATTAAAATAGCAGATAAAGTTTTATTTTTAAATAATTTGTGAAAAGTCAATTGATTTTTTGAACCTATTGATGAAGCAATACCTACTATTGCAGCAATAATTGTAATAATTTGTGGTCCGTGCTCCTATATCAACTAATATACTATTTCTATATGTTCCCATTAATGCGAAAATCCCCCAAGAAATTCCTACATATAAAAATAAACTTCTTAATCTTTGCGATTTAATAATAAATGACATTCCTTCTTTTAATTCTTCAAAATAATGTCGTTCTATTTTTTCCTTTTTTTCTGCATTTTCCTTTATTTTTTCTATATCTTTAAATCCTAAAGACATAAATGCAGATAATATAGTAAAAATTAGGCTAATAATCATCGGAATATAAGGATTTATCACATACAAAAATCCTGAAATTATTGCTGTAATAGAGTCAATAAAAAAATAATTTTGATATCCTTTTCCTTCTAACTTAGAAAAAATATCTCCTTTTTTTCTTGAACTTGGAATTGAGTACTCTAATAAAGTAGTATCAGAAATATCTTTTAGCGAATAACATAATGCACTAATAAATTGAGCAAATATAAGTGTTTGTATATTTTTAACATTAATAATTAAAAATACAAATATTGAATTAAAAATATTTGCTAAAATAGTACATTTTCTAGTTCCTAATTTATCTATTATAATACTTGCTGGAATTTGTAAAAATATCATAAAAATAGCATAAAAAGATGTAGACAATACTACTTGTGATGGTGTAATATTTTTTACCTGTGTTAAAAATAAAAACTCTATTGCATAATAAAAAATTAAGTCCAATGAAATTGCTCTATATATTGAATATATTTTCATATTTTGTTTTCTTGCGTTTCTCATTTTTGAATTCATTTGTATTTCTCTCCTTTATATTTCTATAAGTAGATTTATCTTTTAGTATATAAGTAATTTCGAAATTATTTTCTAAAATTAATTTTGGGTTTATTTATTTTTATATTACTTTTTGCAATTGTAAAAAAAGCATTTAAAGTTTTTAGCATAATTTCTTTACTTTCATCATCTATATTTTTATATGTTTTTAACATAGTTAAAGCATTTGTAAATTTATTACTACTGAATTCGGATAATGTCTCTACTCCTGTTGTATTTAAAATTTCAAAAAATATATCAATAAATTTTTCTCTTTGAGCTGGTTTTATTTCTTTTAACCAATCTGTAATAGTATTATCAATAAATTCGCTAGAATATGTTAGTTCTTCTCTAACAAATTTTGTATTAATCACTTGCCAAGAGTATAAATCATGTTGCATAATACCTGTTTGCGTACTTTTTAAAATTGTAGTTTCTTCTTTATGATTTAATAATCTACCAATAATTGAAGTTTGCGGAATATATGTATGCACTCTATTTAATATGTTTTGATATTCTTTGCTTTCTACTACTTTATCACAAAATCCTGGTCCATCATTGTTATATACATCAATAATTCTTTTTCTTATTTTTTCATTGCAAAAAGTAGATGCATATATAGCTAGATTTCCTCCTTTAGAATGTCCTCCAACTCGTATAGCACTTTTATATTTTTTTGCTATCTTTTCTAAATATTCTACTGCATCTATTTGAGATGGGACATATTCACTAAAGCTCATATTAAAATCTTCTTTCCATCCAATCACAGTATTATCAGTTCCTCTATAAGCTACATATATAGTATTATCTGGCATTATAATTGTAATTGCAGAAAATTGTTTTTCACTTTCAAATTCTAATTTATTTATATATTGTGTAATTTTTAATTTAGAAAATCTATTACTTTTAGAGAGAGCTGGAAATAAATCTTCATCTTCTTTTTGTAAAATTCTTCCTATCTTTTTTCTTTCTAAATATCTTTTATAACATTCTTCTATTGTAATTTCTTCTTCATTATCTAGTAAGCCATCAAAAGGAAAATATGCTAAACGAGATAATATTAGGTTATCAATCTCATTAAATTTATTATCGCTTATTAATAAGTCGCCTCTCCAATCAATATAATCAAAAATATTAGCCATTTTACTGCTCCTTTTATTTTTTTATAAAATTTATAATTTGATCTGCTAATTCTTCCTCTTTTCCTGTATATCCATGGTCTGCGCCATCAATATAATCAATATCTTTGTTTGAATTAATAATGGAATTACTTACTATTGTAACTAATTCATCTGCTTTTTGTAAAATCATTTCGTTTTTATTTCCCCATCTCATCATTAAAGGAACTTTTATTTGATTTAATTTTTCTAATTCACTATCTTCGCCATAATTTGCAAAATCTATTTCTTTATTATCACGAGCATATCTTAAAAATGTTTTTACACTAAGTGGATGAATAAATGCTTCTTTTGGCATTAAATCTAAGCTTTGTTGCTTTTCTTCCTTTTGTTCTGCTAATTGTAAGTATTCATTCAATTTATCCCCTAAATACACTTTTATAGCTTTCGGAATATCAATTAGCGAAAGTAAAATTACTCCTTTTATATTAGATAGTAATTCTTCTTCCTCTTCTTCTAATAATTCGTTATATGTGTATACAATTTTAGTACATCCTAAACTATGACCTTGTAAGTATATATTTGTATATCCTAATTCTTTTAATTTAATAATAGCACCTACAATGTCTTCATATCCTTCTAAAACATCTTCATAAGATGTTCCTCCTAATATTTTTTCTTGTTTGTCATCTATATTTCTTCTAATATATTTTGTTAATTCACTTCCTCTATTATTAAAGCAAAAATAATCAATTTGAGAATCATTTGCTTTACTTGAAATTACTTCATCTCTTTTTTTGAAACAATTGCTACTCATACCATGAACTGCCAAAATTACACTTTGTGTTTTCTCTTTGCTTTCATATAAAAATCCATTCAAACTTATTCCGTCAGTAGCTAAAAAATCTATTTTCTTCATAGTTATTTTTTTTCCTTTCTTTGCCTTTATTTTTCTATATCTACAAAAGGCATCAAATTTATTTTTTTAATCTTATCTTCCTAATATTATAAATTGAAACTTATTATTTTTTGACACTTTTTGTAATTATAACATTATTCTTTCCAAAATGTAAAGCAAAATATACTAATGATTGAAACAAAAAAAAGAGTAAATCTGTAAGCCGGGTTCTGTCTTTTAAAATAGCCATTTATCTAGGATATATATTGCTATATATCTCAAGCCACGCAATCAAGAAGGTGCCGAGCAGGCTTAATCTTCTTATTTAGGTGTTGCTCCAGATGGGGTTTACACTGACCCG
This sequence comes from uncultured Clostridia bacterium, assembly GCA_947589135.1. GTDB lineage: Bacteria > Bacillota > Clostridia > TANB77 > CAG-508 > CAG-269. The sequence continues at coordinate 10,710 of CANPZT010000021.1, forward strand.
CTATGTCACCATAGTGGCGGTGAGCTCTTACCTCGCCTTTTCACCCTTACCTAAAAATAGGCGGTTATTTTCTGTTGCACTTTCCTTAAGGTCACCCTCACTAGACGTTATCTAGCATCTTTGCTCTATGGAGCCCGGACTTTCCTCTCGTAATTCCTTTCGGATATTTACCAGCGACTATTCAATTTACTCTTTTTCTATTATATCATAAAAATTAATAGAAAAACAATATTTTTATCTTAAAGAGTAATTCTACTTATATTTTTCCATTTTTTGTACATAATAATATTAATTAATATAAGCAAATATTGCTAAGAAAGGAATTGATTTTTTATGGAAAATAAGAATTTAAACATTTTAGACGAAGTTAATAAAGGTGCTACTATGGGAATGGATGCAATTTCATATGTATCTGAAAAAGTTACTGACAACCAATTTAAACAAGTTTTAGATACAGAGTATAACAAATATAAAAAAATTTCTGAAAGAGTAAATAACTTATATCCTAATTATAGTGACAAAGAACCTCATGAAACAAATGCTATGAATAAAATGATGACTTGGTATGGTATTCAAATGAAAACAATGACAGATGATACTACATCTAAATTGTCTGAATTATTAATGCAAGGAACTAACATGGGAATTATAGAAGGTAGAAGACTTATTAATCAAAATCCTGAAGCTGAACCAGATGTTAAAAATATTCTAAATGATTTTGTTGTAATGCAAGAAGATAGTGTTGAGACTTTAAAAAAATATCTATAAATTATTAATTAAAGGGATAGTTTTTCTATCCCTTTTATTTGTTTAAAAATATTTATTTTTATATTTAGCAATCTGCTTTAATTTAGTTTAAAAGTTAATTATCTATTTAAAATATAAAAAGCTAAATTCAAATAAGATGCAAACACAACCCATAAAAGATATGGTATTTGTAATAATCCAGCAATTTTATCTTTAGAATAAAACTTTACAATCATCATAACAACAGCTATGGCAAGAAGAATTATCCAAATAAATGCAAAAAATCTCCATTTAAATACAAAAAAGATAATTGACCATAATGCATTAATTGCTAATTGCCAATAGTAAACCCAATCAATTTCTTTATCTGTTAAGTTTTTAGATTTTAATATTCCATATGAAATTCCCATTGTAATGTATAGAATAGTCCAAACAATTGGAAATACAATGCTTGGTGGAGCTAAAAATGGTTTTTGTAATGAATTATAGTCCATAAATTGTGAAACAATAAGTCCCACTACTCCACCAACAATTACTGGAATCAAAATTGATTTGATATAAATACCTATTTTATTCATATTAATTTACCCCTGCTACAATTTTATGAATAAAATAGTAAAATATACTAAAATTGTTTTACTCCATATCATCAATTTCTTCTATTACATTTTTATATTTAATTAGAAACACGGATGTATCTTCTAAAGTCGTTGCATTTTTTAATTCATTTAACATTATATACATTCTATTAATATTATATTGATTATTTGAATTTATTGTAGTATCTGTTAATAATTGTGAATAGACACTAATTGCAGTATTCATATCATCTACCATTTCATTCCATTTATCATTATCTAATTTTGAATATGCCTTAAAAATGTGAGATTTTGTTTCTATTAATTTTTTATATACTTCTTGTTCATTTATATTTTTAAGAAATTTTGGAATATAATCATATAATTTTGTTAATTCATCTAAAGTTTCCTGTTTTTTCTCGTCTTTTGCAACTTTAGTTAATTCGTCAAATTCTTTATTAAAAGACAATATATCATCTTGATTTAAGTTTATTTGATATAAATCCATTGTAATTGTTGGAATTGACACATATAAATTTTCAATCTCTTCTTTTATTTCTTCCCAACTAATTTCATCAGATTTATTTAATACACCATTCATTTTCAGTTCATATTTTTTATTATCTTGTTGTTCTCCTCCCGAAGATTGACTTGACCCTTGTTGTGAAGAAGATCCACTACCTCCTGAACCTTGTGAGCTTCCTTCTCCTCCGGCCTTGTCCTCCTCCACTTTGACCTTCACCTTGTCCTTCTCCTTCTCCAGAACTACTTCCACCACCACCTGATGATGATGTTCCTGTATCTGATTGTTGTTCAGATTCTTTTGAAATATCTCCATAAGATATTTTATAATTTCTGGTTTCTATATTATTCATTTTATTAAATAAACCTGTTAATTTTGATTCTAAAAATTTTATCTCTGTTAATGTTTTGTCAGTCGTATTGTCTTCATTATCTTTACTTGCGCTGGTATATATTGTTAATGATAGAACAATAATAATTATTATTAAAACAACATATGCTATTTTTTTGAATTTTTTCAATTTTTAAACCTCCATTTTTCTCTTTTTTCTAGTATTTACATTTTTTACTTACTTTATTCTATGTATAAATTTTTCTATCTGTTTTATAATAATAAAAGAGTTTGTAATGGAGATTTAAATGATTGCTAGTGTTAATTTATATAGTAATGAAAAAGGTGAATTAAATAGATTTTTAAGTCATTTCTATAATACTGATATTGGAATAGAAAATAGTCTTAAATGGGAAAAAGAATATAGAAATCCTATTGAATTAGCTGAAATTATTGGAGTTTTTGTTGATAATTTAGATAATTATTCACTAAATATGTGGATTTGTTTAGATAAAGATGTATTTATTAATGTTACAAATGATAATGCAGATCAGTTAATTAAGTATTTATATGAACGATTTCCATATTAAAATTCAAATAAGAAATTATAATATACTAAATTAATAAAAATAAGAATAAAAGTTAATGTTTATAACCTTGGTGTCGCAACTTACAATTAAAATCTATTATGTAAGTTGCTCCAAATCGCACTCGCTTTGCTCGTTTAATCGCTTACGCGGTTATAATATTAACTTTTATTCTTATTTTTATTTAACTAATTCTATAAAAGCTATATTAACTATATTCTTGTTTTATTTAATTTTATAAAATTTTCTGTCTTGTTTAATTAAATTGGAAAAAGCAATATCAACTATTTTTCTAAAATAATAGTAACTGGTCCGTCATTTAATAATTCAACTTTCATATCTGCCCCAAAAATTCCAGTTTGTATAGGAATATCATTTTGTTTACATTGTTCACAAAAGTATTCATATAATTTATTTGCTTTTTCAGGCTTTGCAGCATTTGTAAAAGATGGTCTATTTCCCTGAGAACAATCTGCATATAAAGTAAATTGTGAAACAATTAATAGTTCTCCATTTATATCTTTTATGCCTAAATTCATTTTTCCTTTTTGGTCTTCAAATACTCTTAAATTGCATAGTTTTTTAACTAAATAATCTGCTGTTTCTTTTGTATCATTATGTGTAATTCCTAAAAATACTAAAAAACCTTTATCTATTTTTCCTACTATTTGTTTTTCTACTTCTACTTCTGCATTCTTTACTCTTTGTATTACTAATTTCATTTTTATTGTTCATCTTCCTCTTCGTCATACTCATAATTTTCATTATTTTCCGTAATTTCTTCATCTTTTTTTGTGTCTTCTTTATCTTTCTCAAGATTTACATTAGATTCTATAGTTATTGTTTTTTCTAAATTTTCCATTGCTTCTTCATTATCATTTTCATCCGCATTATCTCTATTTTCTGTTTTTGATATTTCATTATTATCTTGTTTCATTACATCCTTTTTTGTATTTGAGCCATTGTCTTTTTCTTTATCTTCTTTTTCTTTAATATCATCTTTTAGTTCTTCTTCTACAATTCTTTTTTCATTTTGATTTTCTTCTTTTACTTCAGATTTTTCTAAATCTTCTAAAATTTCTACTTCTTTTGGTTGTTCATTAGTTTGTTTTTCTCCACAATTTGGGCAAAATTTATCTTCTTTATCTATTTCTTTATAACATTTTGGACATTGTTTTTTATCTTTTAAATTTAAACATTGTTGTAATAGTTCTTCAATCTCGTCACTTAATACATCAATTCTAGTACATTCTGATTCTAAATCTTGCTTAATTGAAATATTTTCTTCTCTAACATGTTTTTCATAAACTTTTTTGCCGATTTCTTCATAAATTTCACTAACTTGCGATTTTAATTCATTAATTTTTAATTTTAATTTTGTCTCTTTTGCAATTTTTCCTGTTTTATCTGCAGTCATTTTATATGCTTCTGATGCTTTTTTTCCTAATTTATCAAAAAATTCCATTTTTGCACTCTCCTTTTAATTTTTTCTTAATAATGTTATTATTTGGAGTTTTTTTATTATTATTCACTTTTTTTAGCTCTTGTCATTAAATTTTTTACAGCTTCTTGTGGATTTAAATTTTCGTAAATTACTTGATATACTGTTTCAACAATTGGCATATCAATTTTATTTATTTTGCATAGCTCATATGCTACTTCAATATTATCAATACTTTCAATTACCATTCCAACTTCTTTTTTTGTTTCTTCTAAAGTTTTTCCTTGACCTATTAGTTTTCCTGCTCTTCTATTTCTACTATGTTCACTAAGACAAGTTACAATTAAATCTCCTAGTCCACTTAATCCATAAAAAGTATCTTTTTCTCCGCCTAATTCTACTCCAAGCCTAGCAAGTTCCCCAAGTCCTCTTGTAATTAATGCTGCAAATGTGTTATCTCCAAGCCCAATTCCTGCTGCAACACCTGCGCAAAATGCAATAA
>CANPZT010000022.1 GCA_947589135.1 uncultured Clostridia bacterium
AGAATGCTTATTTATAGATGATGATGATTCTGGTAGAAATTATCAAACAGCTAATAGAATTGGTATAAAAGGTAGAAAGGTTAGACCAAATCAAATAGAGGATATACAAAAATTATTAATAGAATTTAAAGTTGAAATATAATAATTTAATTGTATATTGAAAAGAAAAATGACCAAGGATAATTAATTGAATGTTCCTTGGTCAAAATTATTTAAAGAAAATATAAAAAAACCTTTAAAAAAAGAACAAAATATTGTACAATAATAAAAAATTAAAATTAGGAGAGGAATATGAATAAAAAGTGGCAAATATATGAAGCAGATGAAGAAAAAATAAAAGAGTTACAAGATACATATAAAATCAACAAACTATTAGCTACGATATTAGTAAATAGAAATATTACAGAGAAAAAGCAAATAGAGCAATTCTTAAAACCTACAAGAAAAGACTTTCACAATCCATTTGAGATAACCGATATGGAAATTGCGGTAGAAAGAATATTAAAAGCTGTTGAAAATAAAGAAAAAGTAACAATTTATGGCGATTATGATGTCGATGGAATTACTAGTATAACTGTATTAAAAAGTTTTTTACAAGATATTGGATTAGAAACCTCAACATATATTCCTAATAGATTAGATGAAGGATATGGCTTAAATAGAAATGCAATTGAAACAATATCTAAAAATGGATGCAATTTAATGATAACAGTAGATTGTGGAATTTCTGGAATAGAAGAAATAGAATATGCAAATAAATTAGGAATAGAGACAATAGTAACAGATCATCATGAACCAGGAAGTGAGTTGCCAAATGCAATTGCAGTTATAGACAATAAAAGGAAAGACAATAAATATCCTTTTAGAGAATTAGCAGGAGTAGGAGTTGTATTTAAACTAATTCAGGCATTAGCAATAAAATTAGGATTGAAAGAAGAATCATATTTAAAATATTTAGATATTGTATGTATTGGAACAATATCTGATATTGTTCCATTAGTGGATGAAAATAGAGTAATAGCAAAATTAGGATTAATGTTAGTACAACAAACAAAAAATATAGGATTACGTTCTATTATAAATTCATCAGGATATAACAGAATAGATTCAAATACAATTTCTTTTGGAGTAGCACCACGAATCAATGCATGTGGAAGAATGGGAAAGGCAGAAGAAGCATTAAAATTATTTTTATCTAAAAATATAATTGAAGTAAATGAATTAACAAAAAAATTAAATAACTATAATAGTTTAAGGCAAGAGACAGAAAAAGGAATATTTGAAGAAGTTATAAGAAAAATAGAAAAAGAGAATTTAAATAAAAATAAAGCAATTATAGTAGGAGGAAAAGGATGGCATCATGGAGTAATTGGAATTGTATCTTCAAAAATTACAGATATGTATTTTAAACCTAGTATTTTATTAGGTTTTGAAGAAGATGGCACAGGAAAAGGTTCAGGAAGAAGTATACCAGGATTTAATTTATATGATGCACTAATGAAATGTTCTGATAAAATAGAAAAATTTGGTGGGCATAGTATGGCAGTTGGAATTACAATAAAAAAGGACAAGCTAAAAGAATTTATAGAAAAATTTGAACAAATTGCAACAGAAGAACACATTGAAGAAATTATGCCAATTATTCAAATAGATGCAAAAGTAGACTTAAGTGATATTAATAAAGAAACGGTTGAAAGTTTAAAACAATTAGAACCATTTGGTGAAGGAAATAAAATGCCAATATTTGTGTTTAGAAACCTTAAAATAGACTCAATAAGAGCACTATCAGAAGGAAAACATATAAAATTAACATTAAAATATAACAATAATATAATTAATGCCATAGGATTTAATATAGGATATTTAGCTAATGAATATAGAATTGGTGACAAAATAGATATTGTTGGAGTATTAGAAATTAATACTTTTAACGGAGTAGATAATTTACAAATTAATATTAAAGATATTATGAAATCAATATAAAATCAAAAACATGTGTAAAAGACAGAAGAGGGGATGAATGTATTGCAAGAGACAAATAAAGAAATAACAATACAAGATATTATTTCGAAAAGAAAAGAACATTCGAAAAAAATAGATAATAAATTAATTATGAAAGCATATGACTATGCTGCTAAACATCATGGAAATCAATGTAGAAAATCAGGAGAGCCTTATATTATACATCCATTAAATGTAGCATATATTTTGGCAGATATTGGTATGGATGAAGCAACAATTTGTGCAGCTTTATTACATGATTTAGTAGAAGATACAGATGTAACTGATGAAGACCTTAGAAAAGAATTTGGTGATGAAATTGCAGAGATGGTAGCAGGAGTAACAAAACTTAGTAGTATGATGTTTGAATCAATAGAAGAGCGACAAGCAGAAGATTACAGAAAAATGTTTCTTGCTATGGGAAAAGATATAAGAGTAATTTTAATTAAGTTAGCAGACAGGCTTCACAATTTAAGAACACTAAAATATTTAAAAAGAGACAGACAAATAGCAAATGCAAAAGAAACAATGGAATTATACGCACCTTTAGCAAATCGTTTAGGATTATATTCTTTAAAATGGGAATTAGAAGATTTATCATTTAAATATCTATATCCAGAAGAATATCATGAACTAGTAGAAGGAATCAATAAAAAAAGAAATGAAAGATTAAAATTCATAGAAAAAATAATTGGAGATATTAAAGTAGAACTAAAAAAACAACATATTGATGCAGAAGTAACAGGAAGAGCAAAACATCTTTATAGTATATACAGAAAAATGAAAAGAGATAACAAAACATTAGACCAAATTTATGATTTATTTGCACTTAGAATACTAGTCAATTCAGTTAAAGATTGTTATGCTGCATTAGGAGTAGTACATGAATTATATAGTCCAATGCCAGGAAGATTTAAAGATTATATTGCTGTTCCAAAACCAAATATGTATCAATCAATTCATACAACTTTATTAGGAGAAAAAGGAACACCATTTGAAGTGCAAATTCGTACATGGGATATGCATAGAATTGCAGAATTTGGTATAGCTGCACATTGGGCATATAAAGAAGCAAGTTATTTTGGAAAAAAGCAATCTATAACAGTAGAACAAGATAAACTAGCATGGCTTCGAGAAACATTAGAATGGCAAAATGAATTACAAGATCCTCAAGAATTTTTAGAAACATTAAAAACAGAATTATTTGAAGAAGAAGTTTATGTATTTACACCAAAAGGAGCAATTAAAGTATTACCAAGAGGAGCAACTCCAATTGATTTTGCTTATAGTATTCATGCAGAAATAGGTCATCATATGACAGGGTGTAAAATTAATAGTAAAATGATGCCAATTGTAACTGAACTAAAAAGTGGAGATATTGTAGAAATTATTACTTCTGATAATGCTAAAGGACCAAGTATAGATTGGCTTAAATTTGTAAAAAGTACAAGTGCAAAAAATAAAATAAAAGCATGGTTTAAAAAAGCACAAAAAGCAGAAAATATTGAAAAAGGAAAAGAATTAATAGAAAAAGAATTAAAGAGGATAGGTATTCCTTATTCAAATTTATTTAAATCATCATATATAGATGTAATGTTAGAAAAATATAAATATAAGAACTTAGATGAAATGTATGCAGCAGTTGGATTTGGAGCTAATTCTGCTGTAAAAGTAATTGCAAGAATGTTACAAGAATATAGAAAGGAACATGAAGAAGAAAATATTGAAGAAAAAATTATGCAATTACAAAAAGAAAGACAAAGAAAGCCAAAAACATCTGACTCAGGCATTATTGTAAAAGGAATAGACAATTGTTTAGTAAAATTATCTAAATGTTGTAATCCACTTCCAGGAGATGAAATTGTAGGATATATAACAAAAGGAAGAGGCGTATCTGTTCATAGAAAAGATTGTATTAATGTAAAAGACTTAATAACACAAGAAAATAGAATGATTGATGTAGAATGGTATAACGAAAATATAACAACATATCAAGCAGACATTGAAATATATTCAAACGACAGAAGTGGACTATTAGTTGACATCCTAAAAGAAATAGGAACAACAAAAGCAAAAATACTAGGAGTAAACACAAAAACAACGAAAGAAAGAATTGCAATTATAGAAGTAACTCTAGAAGTAGAAAATCTAGAAGAACTAAACAAAGCACAAAAAGCTATAAGAAAAGTAGATAGTGTATATGAAGTAAGAAGAAAAAAATGAGACAATGGGGAGAAAAAGTTATGATATTAAAGGAACTAAAGATAGATACTTGGATAGGAGATCCGACTAATTGTTATATAATATTAGATGAGCAATCAAAAGAAATTATGGTAATTGATCCAGCAGGCGATGTAGATAAAATTGAAGAATTAATAAATATTTTAAATGGTAAATTAAAATACATCTATTTGACCCATTGCCATGGAGATCATATATTAGGAGTTACAGAATTAAAAAATAGATGTGGTGGAAAGATTTTAATTCATAGAGATGATAGCGATGGTCTTAATAATCCAGAAATTAATTTATCACCATATATTGGTGTTGGAAATATAGAATTAGAAGCGGATTCAAGAATTGATGATAATGATTTAATACATTTAGGAGAACTACAATTTAAAGTTATTCATACACCAGGCCATACTAAAGGAGGAAGTTCATTATATTGTGAAAAAGAGAAATGTTTATTCTCAGGAGATACTATGTTTAGAGGAACATGGGGAAGAACAGATTTACCAACATCAAATAGAGAAGATATTATTAATTCTATAACAAATAAGCTACTAAAATTACCAGATGATGTTATTGTATATCCAGGACATGGATTAAGCACAAGAATTAAAGATGAAAAACCTATTTATTTAGAATTGAAACCAAAAAAATGGTAAAATTCACATAAAAGAATTGAAAAATAATAATATTAATGATATACTTGTACAGATACTTTAATTTTAATAGTATAAGCAAGGAGGAAAAAGATGACAGAAATATGTGTAGAAGGAGAAACAATTCGGCAACTGGAGGAACTAGGTTATTCAATGGAGGTTGATAAAACAAGACTGGAGTTGAAAGACAATGTATGCGGTGAGGTCCTATTAACGATAGAACCCATAAGTGACTTATCACTTGTTCTCTGGACCGCAAACATGGAAGAAGCGTTGATAGGTTATATTTCTGTAGCGTATCTTCCAAAGTTAAAGAAGATTTTAATAGTTTCCGACAACACAATAAAAATTGTTAAAATTTGATTAAACCTTGCGAAATGGGGAATATGCGCTAATATTCCCCAATTTCTTTATTGATTTTTAAATTATAATATATTAAATTTTTATAATTTTATATTTTTATACTTTTATTTAATAATACAGACTAAAAAATAATAATAATTGAAAAATATTATAATGAATGGTAGAATATAAATAGTAACTAATTTATAAAGGAGAAATGCGATGAAAAAAATAGAACCAAGAACTTTATCAGGTTTTATGGAGTTATTGCCAGATGAACAAATATTATTTAACCAAATGAAAGAAACCATAGAAAATACATATAAAAAATATGGTTTTTTGCCATTAGATACACCGGTAGTAGAATTATCAGAAATTTTATTAGCTAAAGCTGGAGGTGAAACAGAAAAACAGATTTATCGTTTTAGTAAAGGAGATAATGATTTATCATTAAGATTTGACTTAACAGTACCACTATCAAAATATGTTGCTAAAAATTATGGAAATCTAAGTTTTCCATTTAGAAGATATCAAATTGGAAAAGTATATAGAGGAGAAAGAACACAAAAAGGAAGATTTCGTGAATTTTATCAATGTGATATTGATATAATAGGTGATGGAGAATTAGATATAATTAATGATGCTGAACTTCCAAGTGTCATCTATGAAATATTTACAAGTTTAGGTTTTAAAGATTTCACAATTTGTATTAATAATAGAAAAATTTTAAATGGATTGTTTGAGAGTATTGAACAAAAAGAAAAATCAACAGAAATTTTAAGAATTATAGATAAAATAGAAAAAATAGGAAAAGAAGCAGTAGAAAAAGAATTAGAAAAATTAGAAATTAGTAAAGAATCTATAGAAAAGATTATTAGTTTTATAGAAATTGATGGAACAACAAATGAAAAACTAGAAAAACTTACAAAAATGGATATAAAAAATGAAACATTTTCTCAAGGATTAGAAGAATTAAAGAAAGTTGTAAAATATATTAAAACATTTGGAATACCATCTTCTAATTTTAAAGTAGACTTGACAATTGCAAGAGGTTTAGATTATTATACAGGAACAGTTTATGAAACATTTTTAGATGATTATAGAGAATTGGGAAGTGTATGTTCTGGAGGTAGATACGAAAACTTAGCAGAATATTATATAGATAAAAAATTACCAGGTGTTGGAATTTCAATTGGATTAACAAGATTATTTTATAAATTAAATGAACTTAATCTAATAAAAGCAGAAAAAAAATCAATCTCAGATGTTTTAATTATTCCTATAATAGAAGATTTAGAAGTTCCAATTTTAGTAGCAACAAAATTGAGAAAATTAGGAATTAATACAGAAATTTATTTGAATGACAAAAAGTTAAAAACTAAATTTAAATATGCAGATAAATTAAAAATTCCATATGTTATTATTATAGGAGAAGATGAAGTGAACTCTAAAATGATTACCTTAAAAAATATGGAGTCAGGTAATGAAAGAAAAATAGATATAAAAAAATTAGATGAATTAAAATTATAATCGTTATATAAGTGTAGTGAATATTAAAAAGTTGATAAATCAAATGCGACAAAAAGAAAAATGAGATTTATCAACTTTTTTCACATTTATTGCATTTTAATAATATTATTTATAAAGCAATGTAATTTTATTACCAGATTTTTTAACAATACCTTCTTCTTTTAAATATTTTAACTCTCGCATCATAGCGCTTCTATCAATACTTAAATAATCAGCTAAATCAGTTAATGAAAAAGGCAAAGAAAAAGATTTTGTTAAATTTCTAGAAGACAATATATTGAAATAGCCAAGTAGTTTGTCGCGAATAGACCTTTTTGCTAAAAGCTCAATACGCATATTCAATTGTGTTACTTTACTTAAAATAAGCTCTGGCAAATTTTCAGATAAAATATGATGGAATTTACAATTATTTTTACATTTATTATGAATGTCATCATAAATATAAATTAAAACATCACATTTAGACTTTGCTTCAACAAGTAATTCATTATTAGTTGTAATTGTATAAAATACTTCTCCAAAAATATCATTTGCCGAGAAATGCTCTACAATTGTTCTATTTCCATTTAAGTCATATCTAACCAAATCTGCATTGCCACTTTTTAATATACAAAATTGATTTCTTTTTTCTATATATGTTGTAATAACCTCATTTTTAGCAAAAGTTTTCTTTTGAACTTTATTGCAATTATTCTCAAAATCATTTATAAAATTATCTATATTAAAACTTATATTCATACAATCAATACCTCCGTATTTTATATATTAACATTTTATATAACAAAAACATTATATAATAAAAAAGTTGCAAAAGCAACAAAAAACTCTAAAGTATATTGAAATCAAATAATAAATGTTGTCAGTTAAACAATAAAGAAATTGTAATATTTTTGTAAAGAAATTGTAATAAACGACAGAAAGTTACAGACAAGCATATTTTCAAAATGGAAAAAAAAGTCTTTAGAAAATTGTTGCTTTTGCAACAGAAATACAAATTTCTTAGTATATAATAAAGCCATACAAAACAAAACAAGGGGGAAATGTAAAATGAAAGTAATAAAAAGAGATGGAAGAGCTGTAGACTATGATAGGGAGAAAATAAGAGTTGCAATTGAAAAAGCAAATAAGGAAGTAAAACCAAAAGAAAGAGCAAATAAAGAAGATATTAAACAAATTATTTTATATATAGAAGAGTTAAATAAAAAAAGAATGCTTGTAGAAGATATTCAAGATATCATTGAAGAAAAATTAATGGAAATTGAAAAATATGAGTTAGCAAAAAAATATATTGTATATCGTTATACAAGAGCATTAGTTAGAAAACAAAATACAACAGATGAAACAATTTTAGGATTAATTAGAAATGAAAACAAAGAATTAGCAGAAGAAAACTCAAATAAAAATACTTTATTAGCATCTACACAAAGAGATTACATAGCAGGAGAAGTTTCAAGAGATTTAACAAAAAGATTGTTACTTCCAGAAAAAGTAGTAAAAGCAAATGAAGAAGGAGTTTTACATTTTCACGATGCAGATTATTTTATTCAACCAATTTTCAATTGTTGCTTAATCAATATAGCTGATATGTTAGATAATGGAACAGTTATGAATGGAAAAATGATAGAAAGTCCAAAAAGTTTCCAAGTAGCATGTACTGTTACAACACAAATAATAGCAGCTGTTGCAAGTAATCAATATGGTGGACAATCAGTAGATATGATACATCTTGGAAAATATTTAAGAAAAAGTTATGACAAATTCAAAGCATCATTTGAAGAAAAATATGGTGATAAAGTACCAGCAGACATTATAGAAGAAATGGTACAAGATAGATTAAAAACTGAACTAAAAGCAGGAGTTCAAACAATTCAATATCAAATAAATACATTAATGACAACAAATGGGCAATCACCTTTTGTAACTTTATTCTTACACTTAGAAGAAGGAGATCCATACATCAAAGAAAATGCGATGATTATAGAAGAAGTGTTAAGACAAAGATATGAAGGAATAAAAAATGAAGCAGGAGTATATGTAACACCAGCTTTCCCAAAATTAGTTTATGTTTTAGATGAATTTAATAGCTTAAAAGGTGGAAAATATGATTATTTAACAAAACTTGCAGTAAAATGTTCATCAAAAAGAATGTATCCAGATTACATTTCAGCAAAGAAAATGCGTGAAAACTATGAAGGAAATGTATTTAGCCCAATGGGATGCAGAAGTTTCTTATCACCATGGAAAGATGAAAAAGGAAACTATAAATTTGAAGGAAGATTTAATCAAGGTGTAGTAAGTATTAACTTACCACAAATAGGAATTGTAGCAGATGGAGACGAAGAAAAATTCTGGAAAGAATTTGATGAAAGACTAGAACTATGTAAAGAAGCACTAATGTGCAGACACTATGCTTTACTTGGAACAAAATCAGACATAAGCCCAATTCACTGGCAATATGGAGCAATTTCTCGTCTAGAAAAAGGAGAAAAAATTGATAAATTACTATTTGGTGGATATTCAACAATATCATTAGGATATATTGGATTATATGAAGTAACAAAATTAATGACAGGAGAATCACATACAACTGAAAAAGGACATGAATTTGCAGTCAGAGTAATGAAACATTTAAGAGAAACAGTAAACAAATGGAAAAAAGAAACAAACATTGGATTTGCTTTATATGGAACACCAGCAGAAAGTTTATGCTATAAATTTGCAAGAATTGATAAAGAAAGATTTGGAACAATTAAAGATATAACAGATAAAGGATATTACACAAACTCATACCATGTAGATGTAAGAGAAAAAATAGATGCATTTGAAAAACTATCATTTGAAAGCGAATTCCAAAAAATATCTTCAGGTGGTGCAATTTCTTACATAGAAATACCAAATATGAGCAAAAACATTGATGCATTAGAATCAGTAGTTAAATTCATTTATGATAATATCCAATACGCAGAATTTAATACAAAATCAGACTACTGCCATGAATGTGGATTTGATGGAGAAATTATTATAAATAAAGACAATGAATGGGAATGTCCAAATTGTGGAAATAAAGATCATAGTAAATTAACAGTTGTAAGACGTACATGTGGTTATTTAGGAGAGAATTTCTGGAATGTTGGAAAAACAAAAGAAATAAAACAAAGAGTAATGCATTTATAAAATTTCATAAAAAATAGCCTCTACATATAATTGTAGAGGCATTATTTATGCTATAGAAATAATTAAAATATTTACTATTTGTTCCTAGAGAATAATATTTTTATATTTTTTCGTTATCCCCATTCTAAAAATTCTAACAAAAGTTTTATTTAATAAATTAACACTATGAAACATTTAGAAATCGATATAATAATTGTTCTCTACACTGATTTTCAAAAGTATCATCTAAATCTTCTAAAGTAATGTTTTCATCATATTTTCTATCTAAACAATATTTAATAATAAAATCAGTAAGTTCAGGATTTTTAGAAAGAAGAGGACCATGTAAATAAGTAGCAATTACATTATTCAAAAAGAAACCTTCATCAAGTGCACCAAATTGATTTCCATTACCAAATAAAACATTGCCAAAGGGAGAAGATACCCCATAAGTTTGACCACCATGATTTTCGAAACCAATAATTTTTGTTGGATTTCCATTTAAATTAGCTTCTATTACAATATTTCCAATACATCTTTTTTTCCTATCTTCTATTGCTTCTGTATAGTAATCAAAGATTTCTAATCCAGGAATTATATTTCCTTCAACACCTTTATAATATTTTCCAAACAATTGATAAGCACCGCAAATTAATAAGAAAAATACGCCATCATCAATTGCTTTTTTTATATTATCTTTATGTTTTAATAAATCTTGAGATAAAATTCCTTGTTCTTGATCAGCGCCTCCACCTGCGAAAACTAAATCATATTTTGTAAAGTCAGGAGCAATATCTCCGATAGAATATGAATCAATAATAGCTTTGATTCCTCTTTGTTCTAAACGATAACGAAGTACTTGTATATTACCAAAGTCTCCATACAATTCTAATATATCAGGATATAGATATAAGATTTTTAATTCTTTCATAAATAACTCCTTTTATTGATTAAAATTCAAAATTTCTTTTCTTGTTGGTTGAAGAGAAGTATAATTTGCAATTACATATTTTTTTGTGTCTGTTTTATATAAATTTTTTACAGCATCAGATAGGTCTAAATAAGGTTCTATTTTTTTAGGTGAAAAGCCAGATGTTTTTATTCTAATTGCTATATCATAAGCTCTTGTACCAGATGTTATAATTCTAGTTACATTATTAAGGGTATCAAAATTAATATCCCATATCCATGAAACATCAAATCCATCTGCGATATTGTCATTTAAAACAAATAATAATTCTTTTTCACTATCATCTTCATTTAAAATTCGGAGACTAACATTTGCACCTGTTGGATTTTTTGCTAAATTGATAATTGTTGGGATATTATTAATTTCAAGTTCTTCTAATCTTCCATTGTTTAGCACAAATTCAGATAGGGCTTGTCTTACTATTTCTTTATCTATGTTGTATAAACTTGCACAAGTAATAACAGCTACAAAGTTGTAAATATTATATATACTATTAAATCTTATCTGATATGTAATATCATCAATATTAAAGCATCTGTTTTTTAAATCTACATTAGTTGCAAATTTATATATTTCATTATCACCATATCCACAATTTGGACATTTAAACTTTCCGATATGAGAATATTGATAATATTCATATTCAATACGAGTATTACAGAATGGACAGAACTTTCCTTCACCAGCTTCTTTAATGTCTTTTGTTGCATAATCATATTGGTCAACACTAAAATAATAAACATTATTATTTTCAGAATTTGCCATTCCAAGTCTTGCAACATTTGGGTCATCTGCATTTAATATTAGGTTTCCAGTGTAATTCTTTAAAAATTCATTAATTTTTAAGATTAGAGATTCTACTTCACCATTTCTATCTAATTGATCACGGAAGAAATTAAGAATTACTAAAGTATCCAATTTTAAATCTTTAAATATAATTGGAATATATCCTTCATCAACTTCAAAAACACAATAATCAGCTTTGATTTTTCCAGTTAAACTGCAAGATTTTAAAAGAGTAGAAAGAATTCCTGTTTCCATATTATTTCCTTCTATATTACTAATTACTTTTTTATCAGCAGTTTTAAAAACATAGCCAATGGCATTATTTGTCATTGTTTTTCCATTTGTGGCTGTAACTGCTATAATAGGACAATCAATTTTGAAATAATGAAAGATATTTGAATTCCAATCATAAGCAAGTTTTCCTAAAAAGTTACCACCATTTTTTCCAGCTATTTTTAATATTATATATAAAATTTTTGTTATTAATATAATAAAAAAGTTTTTCATAATTAAAATTATTCCTTTCCAAAACACAAAACGCTATTAATAATTTTCAAAGTTTTAGATATTATTTAAACTTTTTATAATTTTGGTTTATTATATCATATTAAAATAATATAAAACAACAATTTATTATTTAAGTTTTAATTTTTTTGTTAATATTTAGCATGTAAAAACTACCTTACAGCCTATTATAGCTATAAGGTAGTTTTCAAGTTAACTATGACAACTTAAGACAATTTGTATTTTGTATTGTCGTGCACAATATCTAAATATAAAGTGCATTTTTGGTACTTGTTAGGATTTGCGAGAATATCATACATAATATTCTCAAAAATAAAGTTTACAGTGTTACTAAGTTCTCTTGCTCCTGTGTCAAGAGCAAGAGACTCTTCAGCAATACGTTCAAATAGTTTTTTGTTATAAGATAATGATATGCCCATTTTTCCTAGTTCAGAACGATACCTTTTAAAAATAGATAATTGTGACTTTGTTAATATTAATGACAAATCTTCTTTAGTAAGTTTTTTCATTTCTATTATTGTATCAATTCTACCAACGAATTCTTCTGGCATACCATAGGCAACCAAGTCCTGCTTCAGAAATCTAGATTTTTGCTTTTCTTCCGTTGAAATATTCTGTGCTTGGAACCCAAGTGGATTACTATTTAACCTTTTATCTCTGATTTTGTCTAATCCTGAAAAAGCGCCTAAGAAAATTATAATAATATTCTTAGTATCAAAATCAATTGTATCGTCAGAAAACTCATCTATAGAAACTTTTATTTTTGTTCCTTCAATGATTTTGAGTAAGCTTTTAAGGACCTCTGTACCAGAGACATCATGTTCTTCATGACCAGCCTTTTTGTCAATTTCATCAATTACTATGATGCCATTTTGTGCTTTTTCTACATCATTATCTGCATTATCAAGTAGATTATAAATCATGTCAGTTACATCGTTTCCATAATAACCTTCTTGAGTATATTTTGTAGCATCTTCAATGGTATAAGGAATGTGTAACTGTTTAGCAATTTGTTTGATTGTTTCTGTTTTACCTGTACCGCTATTTCCAATAATCAAAACATTTGATTTTATTGTTTTGAAATTAATTGCTCTGTATATAGCGGTAATAATTTGTCTTACCTGTTTATCTTGCCCAATAATACACTGTAACACACTTTTTTCAACATTTTTGATGTCTGGAAGATTTATGCCTTTAGTAGTGTTTTTAATTTTTTTAGGTCCTTCTGATTCAGAACCATATTGATTTTTTGTGCTAGAATTTGTTTTAGGTTTTGCATATTTAACACTTACTGTTGTATTTTTGTTCTGAGTTTCATCTACACTGCAAATTTTCCGTCCTCTCATATACATTTTTGTCATAATTATACCTCCTTTTTGTATTTTACAAGATACATGGAACTATTATTTAAAGATTGTAGACATTAACTTTCAACTTTTAATAAATAATTCCTTTTACATTAAATTAATTTATTCAATGTTAAAAACACATTGTGTAATAAGTTTACCACTTTGTTTTATTTATGTCAATTATATGATGAAATTTTTAGAAATACAGAGAATATAGAAATAATTACAGCAAAAGTAAGTTAAAATTTAACAAAATTTTCAAAAAATATTGCATAATTTTAACAATAATAGTATAATAAAAAAGGTAGCATAATAATATTAAACAAAGATATTATTTAAAGAGAGGTAAAAAAATGGATTATTTATATATAATAAGAGAAGCATTAGTTTGGACAGTAACAATATTTTGGTTATACCAAATAATGGTAAGTTTATGCTCACTAGTAAAAATAAAAGACAAACCACTACAAGTAAAAAAAGACCATAGATTTATGGCAATTATACCAGCACATAACGAAGAAGCAGTAGTTGGAAACTTAGTAGAAAGTTTAAAAAAACAAAATTATAACAAAGAATTATATGATATATATGTAATTGCAGACAATTGTACAGATAACACAGCAAAAGTTGCAAAAGGAGCAGGAGCAATTGTCTATGAAAGATTTGATGAAACAAAGAAAACAAAAGGATATGCATTAAATTGGTTTTTACAACAAAAAATAGAAGAAAATGCAGATTATGATGCATTTTTCGTATTTGATGCAGATAACATAGTAGACAAAGATTTTATAAAAAATATGAATAAAAAATTATGCCAAGGAGAAGATGTAGTTCAAGGATATAGAGACATCAAAAATCCAACAGACAGCTGGATAACAGCAGGATATGCAATCTTTTATTGGACAATGCATAGATTTTATCACTTAGCAAGATATAATTTAGGACTATCACCATTATTAAATGGAACAGGATTTATGGTAAGATTTGATGTAGTAAAACCACAAGGATGGGACACAGTTACATTAACAGAAGATATTGAATTTTCGTTAAAAAGAATTATAAAAGGAAAAAGACTAGGATGGGCAACAGATGCAATCTGTTATGACGAACAACCAGTAGGATTTAGCCAAAGCTGGTCACAAAGAAGCAGATGGACAGTAGGACATATGCAATGTATTAAAGAATATACAAAACAATTAGCAGTTGCAGCAAAAGAAAATAAAACAATGATGAATTTTGATGGTTTCTTATATATTATAGGAAGTATTCCAATGTTTATACTAACATTAATATTATTAGGAACAAACTTCTTAATGTATGCAGCAGATGGTATGACAGAAGCAGAATTAGTTATGAACATTTTAAGATATTTAGTGCCAACATTTTTACTACCAATAGGAACAGCTGTTATTGTAATGTTATTAGATAGAAGACCAATCAAACCAATGCTTAAAGGATTAATGTGTTATCCATTATTTATGGGATCATGGCTATTAATTAACTTTAAATGCTTATTTAAAAGAGAAACAACATGGGAAAAAATTAATCATGTTAGAAATATCAAAATTGGAGATGTAGACGAAGAACCTGAAACAGTTAAAATAGCAGAAAAAGTATAAAAAAAATCAAAAAAAGCTTGCATTTATTCCAAAAATTGGTTATAATATTAAAGAACATAAAAGTAATACAGAAGAGTGGGAACAAATCCCACTCTTCATTTATTAACTTTAAGGGTAAACCACGGGTTATACCCGTGGTAACGGAAAACTTATAGTTTTGAGCAAAGTAACAAAA
>CANPZT010000023.1 GCA_947589135.1 uncultured Clostridia bacterium
AATATTGCTTTCAAATAGCTTTTTCTCATACAAATTGCATTTACTTTACAGAATTGCATTTAACTTTTCACTTGTCGAATTATTTTATTAAATAAAAAGAACAGACCAATATAATTCATTAACTTTGAATATATTTTCTCTGTTCTTTTATTATATAATTTATTTTCCATAAAATTGTAAATCATATACTACTGTATTTCCAGTACCTGAATGTTTATTTTCACTAAGAAATTTTAATCTATAATATCTATATTTCTTATTATAATTATTTGGTATTATTGTTTTTTCACTCCCTTGATATATCTGGTCTGTTAATGTATCCCAATTTGTTTTGTCATTACTACCTTCAATTACATAATATGTATTTTGTTTTCCATCAGTTACATTTGCTACAATTTTATATACCCATACATTCTTTTCTTCTCCAAAATCATATGCTACATATTGATTTTTATAAGAACTATAAGCTCCTACACACCAATAACTTTTTATAGAAGAAAATGCATACCAAGCAGGATAGTATGCAGAGGAGTCTCTATATTCACTACTTGCAAATGCTTCTCCTGACGGACTATTATTACTTGTCATTGTTGGTACTATTATTGGATTACTTTCGTCTAATGCTGAAATTGCTATTTCACTATTTAATATATCATTTGTCCAATCACTATTTTCTATCATTTTATTCATAGCATAAGAATTTGATGCAAACTTCTTCATTGATATAGTATTATTAATTATATATTTTCCATATTTTTCTTTATTATTGAAAATATAATCAATATTATTATTATTACTTAATATTTTATCTAATATTTTTTCACTTGTTAATACATCTTCTACTGTTATATCACAATTTATATTTGAAAGAAGTTCTTCCACCTCACTATTAAACTCATATTCTCCGTTGCCACTATTTCCTCCTGTTCCTGAATTACCTATACTTGTTCTTTCTCCTTCTATTGCTAAATCACTTGTTATTTTATATTTATATCCATTCACTTGTACTGTCCATACTGTCTCATCTCCACTTGGCATTTCATAATTATCTATTTCTTCGCTTGTTTTCTTTTCTTCTAAAAAATCTATAAGTTGTTTATTATCTGTTTCTTTTAATATTCTATACTCTGATAATAGTAATTCTACCTTTTCTCTTGCTTGAGATTCATTTGTTGCATTTCTTGCATTTATTGCTTTTCTTAATAATCCATCTTCTCCTGTCAATGTCGCTATCGTTACTCCTGCTAAAATTAACAATATTATTATTGTTATTACTAGTGCTATTAATGTTATAGCTTTTTCTTTTTTCATTTGTTTCCTCCTGTTTTACAATTATGTTATTTTATTTATATATTTTTCTACAATCTTAATGTACTATCCCCTACGCATAGTTTAATCCTATAAAATAAGTTTATTTTATTACATTTCTTTTTTAATTAATATCTCTTTCAATATATGTTCCATTTTGAATGGTACCAACTGATATACATCCATTTCCTCCTGCGCCCCCATTTTGGTCTGACTCAATTGCTGCTCCTCCTATCGCTAGTATTTTTCCTTTTTCTTTAATAGTATTTATAAAAATATTTATACTTCCACCTCCAGAAGAGCCTCCTGCTGATCCCCAAGACCATCCATTTTGTGAATTACGCGTAGCATTTCCTCCATTAGAACCATTTGATTCTATCGTTCCAGAATTATTTAAACATTTAGCATATAAAATTAATAGTCCTCCTGTTCCATTATCTCCATTACTACCAATTCCACCATTTCCTCCGTATCTAGCCCCATTTCCTCCAGGATTTCCAGCACCTCCTCCAGCAGTTTTGTTATAACTACCGCTTTGATAAGCAGACCCATTTCCTCCTGCTCCTCCATTGCCTATACCATCAGATGCACTGGCATCTGAACGTTCTCTACTAACTCCTCCTCCTCCAGAGCCTCCTGAATAAGAAGTGCCATCTGCTCCAGCTCCATTATATGTTGTACATATATTTCCATGTGTACCACCAGCACCTCCTCCACCGAGTCTCTCGATTAATTCCATTTGTTCCTGCTTGCCCGTTTAATCTATTTTGATAACCTCCTTCTTTTGTACCTCCTTTGCCACCAATTGCAGGTACAAATTCATAACTTCCACCATTATTTTGCCATAAGTATACATCTTCTCCTTCTGCTTTTGCTCCTCTAGCAGTCATGCTAATAGTTCCATTATTTGTTAACGTTCCTGTACAATATATAAATAATCCCTTTGGTCCACCATATCCATCATCACTTTTACATGCTGTTAACATTACATTTGAATTTATAGTTAGATTTCCACATACTTTTAATATTACCATATTTTTTGCATATTCATCTTGTTTTGCTACATCTGTAAATTTATTTCCAAATTCATATACTTTATTTTCTAATGTTGCTCCACCTATTTCTTTTTCTCCATCTAATACTATATCTTCATTTTCTACTATTATATTTGCTGTGTACGTTTTTCCATTTACATGTATCTCTTCTATTCTACTTTCATTTATTTTTGATACTTCTCCTATTATACTTTCATTTTCCAAAGCATCTGTTGTTCCACTTGCTTGCTCTGTCCAAATTGGGTATAATATTACATCTTTATTAGATTCTCCATATTCTCCATTCTCAAAATAGTCTGAAATTTCTGCATCTTTATTTGTTGACCACCCTATAAAGTGTTTGCCTTCTTTTTTGGGCGATGTACTTATTATCCTATGTTTTATACCTTTTAGCATAGTTGCTGTTTTAAATGTTTCGTCGTCAGCATTTTTATACTCTATTGTATATGCAGTTCTTTCATTTTCTATTTTGCCACTTACTGTTGTAACTTTAAATATCTTATCTTCTTTTCCTTCTTCTATATCATAATCTATTGCTATTTTTTCTTTTCCTTCTTCATTATTAACTATTATTGTATTCTGCTCTTCTCCTGGATATTCTATGCTTTTTATCTTTTCACCTTCATCATTTGATTTAAACGTTAAAAGACATTTAGTTATATCATCTTGTGTATCTTTTATTGATACATCTATACTTATAAAATCATCTTCATTCTCACTACTTAATTTATATATATATGTATTATAAATAGAACTTATATTTTTTCGGTTTATTACAATGCTAAAAATTACCAATATAAATAAAATTATAAAAATAATACCTTTTTTATTCTTTAGTTTTATTTTCATTTGTTTCCTCCCTTTTTTATAATTATGTCATTTTGTTTTTATACTTTTTTTGATTATAACATTCCTATATTTTTTTGTAAATATTTTTTCATTATATTTATGTTATGTCTTTATTAAATTAATATTCAGACAAAATAAAAATTCTCAACTGATATAAGTTGAGAATTTTTATTTTTAATTAATTTATAAATAATTATTCTGCTGATTCTTCTGTTTCAGAAGCTTCTTCAGGAGCTTCATAAGCTTCTAATATAGCTTTTTGAATTTTTTCTCTAGTTTCAGCATTGATTGGATGAGCTATATCTCTGAATTCTCCGTTTGGAGTTTTTCTGCTTGGCATAGCTATAAATAATCCATTTTGGCTTTCGATAACTTTAATATCATGAACTGCGAATTCGTTATCGAATGTTACAGAAGCAACAGCTTTCATTCTGTTCTCTGAATTTACTTTTCTTAAACGTACATCTGTTATTTGCATTGTAGTGCACCGCCTTCCTTAGGTTTTAATTTTATTTTGTACATATTAGTTTAATCTTATGTACAATTATATTATTCTTCACAAAAAAAGTTTTTCCTTCTTTTTTTTACAAAAAAATTAAATTTTATAAAATGTTTTTTGTATCTATTAAAATTATTGTTGTAACATTTTACTTTTTTGGATATATTATATATTATCTAAAACTTTATTATAAAGTATTGAAATTTACATTATAAAATTATATAATCTACATATTAATAGAGGAGAGTGTTATTTAAATGCCAAATATAGAAAATATTAAGAAATATAAAAAAATACATATGATTGGAATTGGCGGAGTTAGTATGAGTGGAATTGCTGCAATTCTTAATAATTGGGGATTTATTGTTACTGGTTCTGACTGGGTAAAATCAGAAACTACTGATAAATTAAATCAAATGGGAATAAAAGTTACAATTGGCCACAATTTAGAAGCTATTGCAAATTCTGATGTGATAGTTTATTCTGCTGCAATTAAAAGTGATGACCCAGAAATGTTAGAAGCAAAAAGATTAAATATACCAACAATTGAAAGAGCTGATTTTTTAGGTGAAATAACAAGATGTTTTAATGATACAATTTGCATTTCTGGAACTCATGGAAAAACAACAACTACTTCTATGATATCTCTTTGTTTTATTGAAGCTTTAAAAGACCCAAGCATTCAAGTTGGAGCTTTTTTAAAGCAAATCAATGGAAACTATAAAGTTGGAAATAGTGAACATTTTATTATAGAAGCTTGCGAATATGTAGAAAGTTTTTTAAAATTTACTCCAAAAGCAGAAATCATTTTAAATATTGATAACGATCATTTAGATTATTTTAAAACTTTTGATAATATAAAAAATGCTTTTATAAAGTATGTAAAATTACTTCCATCTAATGGTTTATTAATTGTTAATGGAGATGACTCAAATTGTTTAGAATTACCAAAATATACAGATGCAAAAGCAATTACTTATGGTATTACTAATAAACATACAAACTTTTTTGCTGTAAATATTACATTTGATAATGATGGTTTTCCTGAATTTGACGTTTATTATAACGATGAATTTTTTGATAGAATTAAACTATCTGTACCAGGTATGCACAATGTTTTAAATGCCTTATCATGTATTGCATTATGCACAGAATATGGAATTGACAAAACTGCTATTAAAACTGCATTATTAAAATTTACAGGTGCACATAGAAGATTTGAATATAAAGGAAAAATAAAAAATATAGCTAGTGTATATGATGATTATGGACATCATCCAACTGAAATTATTGCAACAGCAAAATCATTAATGAATAAAAAATATAATAAATCTTGGGTTGTCTTTCAACCACACACATATAGTAGAACAAAAAATTTATTAGAAGACTTTGCAAAAGCGTTACTTAACTTTGACAATATAATAGTTTTAGATATATATGCCGCAAGAGAAAAAAACACTTATAATATCAGTTCTAAAGATTTAGTAGATAAAATTATTTCACTTGGAAAAGATGCAAAATATTTGCCAAATTTTGAAGAATGTGTATCTTATATAAAAGAAAATATTGAAGAAAATGATATTGTTCTTACACTAGGTGCAGGAACTATTACTGAAATTGGGCCAATGCTATGTCAAAAGTAACAGATTTTTTTGACACTTATTTAAATATATTCTATTCAATTATTAAAAATAATAAATCTATTTAATTATGAATGCTAGTGGAATTATATTACAAATTTTTTAATTAACAAATGGGAGAATCTCAAACTTGCTTTGAGAGGGGCCTATTTGTTAATTTTATAATTTGTTTATAATGTAGCGTAGCCGAATAATCAAATAGATTTATTTTTTTATAATTGAATTTTTATTGTATATAATAGTGTGTCAAAAAGACCTGTTACTTTTGACACTATGCTGTTTCTTTTTTATTTCCTTGTGGCACTTGTCTTTTCTTTTTTGATGTTGTTTTATTTCGTTCTTTATTTATTTCATTTATAATTGTTTTTGGTCCTGCATTTTCTAATACTGTTTCTTTTGTTATTATACATTTTTCAATATTAGGATTTGATGGTATTTCAAACATAATATCTCTCATTATTTCTTCTATTATAGAACGTAATCCTCTTGCTCCTGTTTTTCTTTCAATTGCTTTATTTACAATTGCTTCTAAAGCTTCTTCTTCAAATATTAGCTCTACATCATCAATTTCAAATAGTTTTTGATATTGCTTAATTAATGAATTTTTAGGTTCTACTAATATTTTTATTAATGCTTCTTTATCTAAATCTTTTAATGTTGCAACTATTGGCAATCTTCCTATAAATTCTGGTATTAAACCAAATTTTAATAAATCTTGTGGCAATAATTCTTGGAATACTTCATATTGATTTACTTCTTTTTTGCCTTTTACTTGAGCTCCGAAACCTATTAGTTTTTCTCCTGTTCTATCTTTTATAATGTTTTCTAACCCTTCAAATGCTCCACCACAAATAATTAGTATATTTTCTGTATTAATTTGAATTAATTCTTGATTTGGATGTTTTCTTCCTCCTTGTGGTGGTACTGATGCAACAGTTCCTTCTATAATTTTTAATAATGCTTGTTGTACACCTTCTCCACTTACATCTCTTGTAATAGATGGATTCTCAGATTTTCTTGTTATTTTGTCAATTTCATCAATATAGATAATACCTTTTTCTGCTTTTTGTATATCTCCATCAGCAGCTTGAATAAGTTTTAGTAAAATATTTTCTACATCTTCTCCTACATATCCAGCTTCAGTTAGAGTAGTAGCATCAGCAATTGCAAATGGTACATTTAATATTTTTGCTAATGTTCTTGCAAGTAGTGTTTTTCCACATCCTGTTGGACCTAATAATAATATATTACTTTTTTGAATTTCTACATCATCTTTAGATGCATTTTCTTCATGTGCAATTCTTTTATAATGATTATATACAGCAACTGATAAAGTTTTTTTAGCTTCATCTTGACCAATTACATAATCATCTAATACCTTTTTTATTTCTTTTGGACTTGGTACATTATTTAACTCATTTAATGTATATCCTGCTCTTTCTTCATCATATAATTCTGCTTCAATAATACTTGTACAAAGCTCTACACATTCATCACATATATATACTCCTGGTCCAGCTACTATTTTTTTTACATTTTCTTGTGTTTTTCCACAAAATGAACATCTAACACTTTTTGGTACTTCGTTATTAGCCATAAATCTCTCCCTCTTTGATTAAACTACATCTTATATTTATTTTCTTTTATCCATAATTCCATCAATTAATCCATATTTTAGTGCTTCCTCTGCTGTCATATAATTATCTCTTTCTGTATCTTTTTGAATTGTTTCGATTGATTGACCTGTTCTATCACTTAAAAATTTATTTAATTTTTCTCTTGTTTTTACTAAGTGGTCTGCATGAATTTTTACCTCTGTTGCTTGCCCTGAAATTCCTCCACCACCGATTAATGGTTGATGTATTAATATTTCTGCATTTGGTGTTGCAAATCTTTTTCCTTTTTCACCAGCTGCTAAAAGTGCTGCTCCCATACTTGCTGCCATTCCAATACAGATTGTTGATACAGGACATTTGATATAATTCATTGTATCTATAATTCCCATTCCATCTGTAATAGATCCTCCTGGTGAATTAATATATAAATTTATATCTTTATCTGGATCTTCTGATTCTAAGAATAATAATTGTGCAATTACTAAACTTGATGTTGTTGGATTAACATCTTCTCCTAAAAATATAATTCTATCTTTTAATAATCTTGAGAATATATCATATGATCTTTCTCCTTTACTTGTTTGTTCAATTACATATGGTACTAAACTATTTCTTTCTAACATAACTTTCCTCCTATAAATATTTTTATATTAATTAAAAATCTATTTTATTATATACTAAATTATTAAATAATGAAATAGAATTTCAAAAAAAGTTGAGATATTTTTTATTTGATACCCCAACTTCTTTCTATGTAACTTTTTTTTATTTTATTTTTGCATTTTCTACTAGGAAATCAATAGCTTTTTCTGATTCAATTCCTTGTTTGATGTAATTCTTTACATTTTCATTTTTAAGGAATTCTTCATCATTTTCTTTTCCATAGTTTTTAGCCATTTCTTTCATTTTTTCTTCTACTTCTTTATCTGTTGCTTCTATCTTCTCAGCTTTGATAACTGCTTCTAATGCTAATCTTGATTTAATTGCTTTCATTGCTTGAGGTTCATATTCTTTTCTCATATCTTCATTTGTTTTTCCCATCATTTGAAGATATTGTTCTAATTTAAGTCCTTGATATGATAATCTTTGTTCTATATCTTTTATCATATTGTCAATTTCCATTTCAACCATTCCTGATGGAATATTTACTTTTATATTTTCACATAAAGCATCAATTACAGCATCTTGTGTTTCATATTTTGCCTTTTCTTCGTTTTGTTTTTGTTGTTTATTTTTGATATCTTCTTTTAGTTCTTTTAATGTATCAAATTCACTAACATCTTTTGCAAATTCGTCATCTAGTTTTGGTAGTTCTTTTTTCTTTATTTCATGAACTTTTACTTTAAAAGTTGCATCTTTTCCTGCTAAATCTTTTGAAAAATATTCATCTGGAAATTTTACATTGATGTCTTTTTCTTCATCAATTTTCATTCCAATTACTTGATCTTCAAATCCTGGAATAAATGTATTACTTCCTATTTCTAGGTCATGTCCTTCTGCTTTTCCACCTTCAAAGGCTTTTCCATCAACAAATCCTTCAAAATCAATTGTTGCAATATCTCCTTTTTCTACTGGTCTATCTTCTATTGTTATTAGTCTTGAATTGTGTTCTTGCATATGTCCTAATTCATGTTCGATATCTTCGTCTGTTACATTATACTCAACTTTTTTAATTTCTATACCTTTGTATTTTCCTAGCTCTGCTTCTGGTTTTGTTTGCATTACTGCTGTGAATATTAAATCTTTTCCTTTTTCAATTTGTGTTACTTCTATGTCTGGTCTACTTACTACTTCTAATTTATTTTCTTTTACAGCTTCATCTAGTGCTTCTCCTGCTACCTCGTTAAATGCATCTTCATAAAAAATTTCTTTTCCATAATATTTTTCTACAATATTCATAGGTGCTTTACCTTTTCTAAATCCTGGAATATTGAAGTATTTAGCACTTTTGAAATATACTTTTTTAATTGCTTCCTCAAATTTTTCAGCTTCAACTGTGATTTCTAATTTAATTTCATTTTCGTTCTTTGTTTTTTCTACTTTACAATTCATTTTTTTCAATCCTTTCATTATTAATCATAAGCTTATATATTATACCACATTTTTCCTATTTTGCAAGGAATTTTTTATATATTTTTGAAAAAATACTTGTTTTTTTTTCTTATTTGTGATAAACTTATAAACAGTCAATTTATTTTAAGATATTTAGGAGGTGCAATTTAGATATGGCAAAATGTGAAATTTGTGAAAAAACAGCTAGTCATGGAAATAAACTTAGCATAACTCGTTCTCATATAAGTAAAAGATCACCACGTACTTGGAAACCAAACTTAAGAACTGTAAAAGCAGAAATAGATGGTGAAGTAAAAAAAATTCATGTATGTGCTAAATGTTTAAAAAATGGAAAAGTAAAAAGAGCATAAAGGCTCTTTTTTTGTTGGTTAATTTTATTCTTTTATTCCAAATATTAATTTTACAAATCCCCTTAAAAATTTGGGAACTTTTTTTACTACAACTGTCATATGTATCCCTCCTTTTTTGTTAACATGCAAGCCACATAAAGCCTACACAAACTATTGTTACACCAATTAAAAATAACCATCCTGTTATGGGAAGTAATAAAACTAATAAAATTCCTAGTCCCAAACCTATTAGGCACACTGCTAATGTTTTCTTAAATAAATGTATCATTTTTTACCTCCCTTTTGCTTTTTGTATATTATATTACTATTTTTCTTTATTTGTTCCTTTTATGTAACTTAAATATAAATTGCTATTATTGTCCCGATTTATAAAAACACATCTATTGCAAATTTTATAAACAAAGTATAAAATATAACTTGAAAGGAATGATAATAAAAATGAATAAGAATGACATTGTTGAATTAATCGAAAATTTAAAAAAGTCCTATCCAGATGCCACTTGTAGTTTAGACTTTGAAACACCATTTCAATTAGTAGTTGCAGTAATGCTCTCTGCTCAATGTACAGACGAACGAGTAAATAAAACAACACCAAAACTATTTGAGCGTTGTAAAACTATTCAAG
This sequence comes from uncultured Clostridia bacterium, assembly GCA_947589135.1. GTDB lineage: Bacteria > Bacillota > Clostridia > TANB77 > CAG-508 > CAG-269. The sequence goes on from CANPZT010000023.1 coordinate 10,016, forward strand.
ATTTTGCAGACATCGATATTACTGAACTAGAAGAACTTATTCATCCATGTGGTTTTTATAAAAATAAAGCAAAAAATATTAAATTATGTGCAAAACAAATTTTAGAAAATTTTAATGGTGAAGTTCCTCACACAATGGAAGAATTAATAACTCTTGCTGGAGTTGGTAGAAAAAGTGCAAATGTTATTATGCTAGAAATATTTAAAAATCCACAAGGTATTGCAGTAGATACTCACGCCAAAAGAATTTCAAATTTAGTAGGCTTATCAAATCAAAAAGAACCTGAAAAAATTGAACAGGACTTATTAAAAATTTTACCAAAAGAATATTTTAAAGATGCAAATCATCTTTTAGTTTGGCATGGAAGAAATACTTGTATAGCAAGAAAACCTAAATGTAATATTTGTTCAATAAAACAATTTTGTAATTATTATTCAAATAATCATTAGTTGTATTTATTGTATATTTTACTTATTTTTGTGCATATTATTCTTGCGAGGTGATTTTCTTGACCAATATAAATTGCTCTTTAAATTGTATTCATCAAAAAGATGGAAAATGCTCATATACTTCAGTTTCTCCATCCACACTTTCTTCTTCTGAGTGTGCCTACTTTGTTGATAAAAATAGCAAAAAATCTTAAAAATTTTTATTTTATATTTTTAAAATTTAATTGACAAATTTCTCCTAAAAGTATATATTTTAACATATAGATATTTAGGAGGTATTAAGATGTTAAAAAACAAATTTAAAATTATTACATTATTTCTAACAATTTTATTAACAATTTCTATTCCAATTGTTAGAGCTAAAAACGAAACAGTTTCTTCTAATGATATAATGCTTATAAATAATAATGTTGTAGATGATCCTGAAGCAGATGACCACCAACAAATAACTACAACAGATACAGCAAATACTGAAAATACTAATAATGAAGAAACTACTAATAGTGAAGAAGCTACTACTGAAAACACTACTAACAATGAAGAATCTGTTGCTGAAAATGCTACAGAAAATCCAGAAGCTATATCTTCTGAAGAAACATCATCTGAAGATAGCTTTAAAAAAAGTGATATATATCTTATGGGAGATAATATTACTATTGATTATATAATAGATGGAAATTTATTTGTAATAGCAAATTCTGTTACAATCAATTCGCAAATAGGTGGAGATGCATTTATTATAGCAGATTCAATTACAATTGAAGAACAAGGATATGTTTTTAGTAATTTGTTTGCTATGTCTGACAATTTAGATATTAAAGGAGTTGTCTATGATGTATATGCTTTATCTCAAAAAGCAAACATAGCAGGATACATATATAGAGATTTAAAAATAAGTTCAGATGATTTATCTATCTCTGGTGTTGTTGGAAGAAATGCTTTTGTTAATTGTTCTAACCTTACATTTGCACAAGCAAATGAAGCAGAAAATAGTGAATCTACAATTACTTCAAATGGTTCTATTAATGGTAATTTAAACTATTGTGCACCTAGTGAAATCTTAATTCCAGAGGGTGCAGTTTCTGGAGAAACTAATTATACAAAAGAAATTGTATCAGACAAAGATTCATTTAATTTACAAGATGCAATTCTTTCACTTGTAGCATTAATTGCAACTGTAGTTATTATTTGGCTTGTATGTTTATGGCTAGCACCTAAATTCTTAGATAATACTGTTCAACTAATTACTAAAAAGACTCTACCAGTCATAGCTTATGGAATATTAACTCCAATAGTTATTGTTATAGCATCTATCATCGCATTTATTCTAGGAATTACTGCAAAAATTGGATTATTAGCACTTATGGTATTATTTATATTAATAGTAATTGGTTCTCCAATATTTATCATAACAATTAATAATATCATTTGTAATAAACTAAAAATAGAAAAAACAGCTAAAACTTTTGGTATGCTAATTTTATCTTCTATTGTATTATGGTTAATTAAATTAATTCCTTATGTTGGATCTATTGTAGGACTAATTACAGGAATTATAGGTCTAGGAATCGTTACTATGAGCTTATTAAAAAAAGATAAAATTAAAGAAACAGATAAAAATACTGATAAAAATAAAGATGTAAAATAATATTTTATATATTTAATATTTATACTTAAAAAATGAGTTTGAGATTTTAAATATTTTAAAAATCTTAAACTCATCTTTTATTTTACTTATTTTCCATACTTTAATTCATCTATAATTGTTTTGTAATCTTTTGCCATTAAGATTGCCGTACCTGAAACTAATATATTTGCACCTGCTTTTTTTATCATTGGAGCTGTTTTTAAATTAATTCCACCATCTGCTTCGATATCAATATCAATTTTATTATTTTCAATATATTTTTTTAATTTTCCAATTTTACTTACCATATCAGTTAGTAAAGTTTGACCTCCCTTTCCTGGCTCAACTGTCATTATTAAACATATATGAATATATGGAAGGAACTCATATATTTCCTCTATTTTGGTATCTGGTTTTACTGATAGTCCAACTCTACAATGATTTTCTTTTATGTAGTTAATTATTTCATACACTTCTTCTTTATCTTTGCATGCTTCATAATGAAATGTAATAATATTAGGTTCTACTGCTATAAAATCTTTAATTGCAGCTTTTACATCTTGTACCATTAAGTGTACATCTAATGGTAGATTAGAAATTCTTTTAATATATGATGAATATTCCAACATTTTTTGATAAGTATTTTTTTCTACAAATTTACCATCCATTACATCAATATGAAAATAATCTGTTTTTGCTTTTTCTAATGCAAAAAATGTTTTTGATTCTTCTCCTTTTTTTACAGAGAGAATAGATGTTGAAATTTCTACCATTTTCTATGTTCCTCCTTATCTTTTAATTCTTGATATATCTTGCAAAACCTATCATATCTTGATTGTTCTATTTTTCCAGCATTTATTGCTTTTTTAATTCCACAATTTTCTTCTTTTATGTGAGTACAACCTATAAATTCACATTGTTGTATATTTTCTTTAAATTCCTTGAAATATTTAGCTAATTCATTGCTTTGTATTTCTGAAATATCAAAAGTTGAAAAACCTGGTGTATCTGCTATATAAGTATTATCTTCTATTTTATATAATTTTATTGCTGTTGTTGTATTTTTTCCTCTTTTATTTTTTTTACTAATTTCTCCTTCTTCAGTAATATCTTTTTCAAATATTCCATTTATCAATGTTGATTTTCCTACACCAGAGTTTCCTGAAAAAGCATTCATATTATTTCTTAGTTCTTTTTTTAATGCATCAATACCTTTTCTATTTTTTGCTTCTGTCTCTATTACTTTATATCCTATTTTTCGATACGTATTCTTTATTTGCCTAAATTGCTTGTCTTCATCTAAATCTGTCTTATTTAAAACAATTAATGGTTTAATACCTAAAAATTCTGAAAATGCTAATTGTTTATCTAACATTAACAAATCTGGTTTTGGATTTTTACTTGATATAACAAATATAATTTGAGTGATATTAGAAATTCTTGGTCTTTTAATATATACTTTTCTCGGTTCAATCTCATTAATTACTGCCGTGCTATTTTCTTCATCTGTTATTTCTATTTTTACAATATCTCCAACAACTGGTGATATCTCATTTTTTTTTAACTTACCTCTTGCTGTTGCTTCATATATCTTTTTATTTACTTCTATATAGTATAAATTTGAGATATTTGCTACAATTAATCCCTGCATTTTTCCTCCATTTTAATTTTATAGGGAACGAATTTTTTTCGTTCCCTTTATTTATTTTTTAAATATAACACTTACTTTAAAATCAAAGCTTTTAATTGTAATTAACTTATTTAACAGTTTTTGAAGTCTCTGTATTAAAGTTTATAGATAATTGTCTAACCCAATTTCCACCTTTTGAATCTGTTAAAGTTATTGTTAAATCCATTGAACCTTTTCCTGTTATTGAAGCTGTTTTTGTTGTATTTTTATCTACTCCTGAATCTGACCATAGTGTTGTATTTCCTGATTTAATTGTAATGTTTACAGTTTTTTCTATTGAAGAATTTGACTCTGAAGATGCACTATTAGTAGTTCCACTTCCTGATGTATCTTGTGTTGTTTGTGTATATCCTCCTGTTATTGATTTTACATCAATTGAGATAGTAGCAGTTTTGTTTTCAGCTATTTTATTGACTGTAATTGTTATTGTTGTTCCTTCATCAACTTCTTTTCCTGATTCTATGCTTTGTTTTAAAACACTTCCATTATCTTTTGATGTATTTTCTTCATATGTAACATTTACTTTTAATCCTAAATCTTCTAATGTTTTCTTTGCATTTGCTTCTGTTTGACCTATTACACTTATCATTGTTACTTGCTTAATTCCTGTTCCTGTACTTACATGAATTTTTACAGTGTCTCCAGCAAAAGCTTCTGTATCTGGTTCTATCTCTTGGCTAACTACCATTCCCTCTTCTACCGTTTTACTTGTTTCTTCTATCACTTCTGCTTTTAATTTTGCATCTTCTATTAATTTAATTGCTTCTTCTTTTTCTTTTCCTTTTACATTTGGCACTTTTGTTTTTTCTTGCCCTTTACTTATAACAACTTTAACTGTACTTCCTTGTTTTACTTTATTATAATTTTCAATATAAGAAGGATCTTGAGATATAACAAATCCTTCTGGAACATCTTTGTTATATTCTTCTTTGTCTATTTCAAATTTCAACTTTGCATCTTCTATTTCTTGTTGTGCCTCTTCTTTTGATAATCCTACTATATTTGGCATAGAAACTTCTGGTGGATTTGTTGCATTTAATACTAACATTGTTCCAAATAAACTTATCATAAATAACAAAATTAAGCCTATTACGCTACTTAATACTTTATGCTCTTTAATGAACGTTTTAAATTTGCTTTCTTTTTTTAAGTTCTTTTCTGTATCTTTATTTTTATCGCCATACATTCTTGTATCTATTTTTTGTGTCATTGCAGTTGGATCATATTCTTCTTCTACAAAATCTCCATTTGGATTTTTAAGTGCCCTTTTTAAATCTATTAACATCTCCGTTGCTGATTGATATCTCATTGTACTATCTTTCTGTAAAGCTTTCATAATAATTCGATTAACTGCATATGGCACTTTTGGATTTATTGCTGATGGCTGTTCTGGATCCTCTTGCATATGTTTTAATGCTAC
>CANPZT010000024.1 GCA_947589135.1 uncultured Clostridia bacterium
ATATATACACCTTTTGAATGAGATGGACCAGAAATTTCTACTTCTCTTTCAATATTTACAACACCAGTTTTTCCTGTATAAGTATTAACTGTTATTTTTGCTGGTTTCCCAAATGTATAATCTCCGATTGTCATAACGGTTAAACCATTTAATTGTCCAACTTCGTATCCAGAAGTGTTAATTAAAAGTGTATTTTCTTTTATCATTTCTAAATATTTTGCATCATATTTTTTTACTCTTTCAATTCTTTCTTCTAAAGCTTTATTAATAAATTTATCAGTTACAATTTTTGATTTTGAAATTTTTGCCCATGTAGCAGCCTCTCCAACTACTTGTATCAAATCATTAAACCTAGTAGAAATTTTATTGTGACTTCCTGCTAATTTTGAAGCATATTCGACAAGTCTTGCCATTGCTGATTTATCTAAATGAGGAAGTTCTTCAGTTTCACAGAATCCATGAATAATTTGTGCAAGTTTATTTACATTTGATGAATTAATATCAGCTGTTTCTTCAAATTCTACTTTGATTTTAAATAACTTTCTAAAATCAGAATCCATTGCTAAAAGAGTTTGATAAATACTACTATTTCCAATTAAAATAACTTTTAAATCAAGAGGAATTGGTTCAGGTTTTAAAGAAATTAAAACCATAGAAGAACGTTGTTCTGTTGCATTGTCAATTCCTATTTTTTTAACTCTTAATGCTTTCTTTAAATTTTCATAACATGCAGGATTAGCAAGTAAATCTTTTGCTTGAAAAACAATATATCCTCCATTTGCTTTTTGTAATAAGCCTGGTTTTAGCATAGTATGATCTGTTTTTAAAGACCCATAATAATTTTCATATTCTATTGTGCCAAAAATGTTATTATAAGAATAATTTGAATCCATAATAACTGGTGCACCTTCGCGATTTGAATTATCAATAAATAAATTAACACGATAATTTAAACAAGGGTCAGGTTTTTTTGCCATTGGATTTTGTACTTGCTGTCCTTGTTGATTTTTATTATTATCTGTTTCAAGGAAAGAAGGAATATTTTTTAGTATATCTTCTTTTATATTTGTTAAAAATTGATTAATTTTTTTGTTTCTTTTATATTTTGATTTTAAATAATTAATATGAACATTTACTGTAAGTAAAGCAATATTTGATTGCCATTCTGAGATTTTTTTATCAGATTGGCGTTCAATTTCTTTAATTTGACCAATTACATTCATAATTTGTTCTTGAACAATTACAGATTTTTTTTCATATTCTTGTTTTAAGTTTTCATCTAATTTATCAAATTCTTCTTCTTCAATTGCTTTTCCATTAACAATAGGCATCATATATATACCATTTTGAGATGCTTTTACTTGGAAATTATATTTAGAAGCATCTTCATTTAATTTATCTAATAAAGCAGAACGTTTTGCTTCAAACTCTTGTTTAATTAATGCTTTTTCTTTTTCAAAATCATCATTATTAAAAGTTTTTTGAATATCTTTTTTGATTTCTTTAATAAATCCATCCATAGAATCTTTAAATTCTTTTCCTTGACCAGCAGGCAAATCAACTGCAATTGGTTCATTTGGATTATCAAAATTATAAATATAACACCAATCTGAAGGCACTTTTTTCTTAGCTGCAATTTTATCTAGATAATTTTTGGTATACATCGTTTTTCCAACTCCGCTTGGTCCTTCTAGATACAAATTATATCCCTTTACATCTACTTGCAATCCGAATTCTAAAGCCTTTATTCCTCTATCTTGTCCAATTCCAGTTTGTATTGATTCTAAACTTTCAGTAGTTTCAAAATTAAAAACATTAGGATTACATATCATTTTTAAATCAGTATAATTTAATTCATTTTTCTTTTTCATTCGTTTCCTCCAAAATTTTTCTTAGTATATCCAAAATAATAGCTTTTCATTAGTAAGTTTAATCTTATTTATAAAATAATTTGTATATTTGTATTTTATATTACTTATAAAAAAAAGTAAAGAAAAATGTTGAAAAATATCAAAAATACTAACTTATTATATTTATAGTAAATTAGACTGTCAAAAGAGTATTATATTTTTTATTTATAACTCCCAACTACATAATAGACTGTTAAATAAATTTTATAATAAATTATAAAATTTATTAACATTCTATAATTTGTTGGTCCCCCCGAATTGTTATAAATAAAAAATATAATACTCTTTTGACAAAAATTCTTTTGATAATAACTATATAATTATACTGGGTGTTCGAAAATAATAAAACTATTGCAATATTTTATAAAAAAATATATAATAATTTCAATAATCATGCTAGAATGAAAGGATGAACTTAAGTATGAATAAAACAAAAAGAAAAATATTTGAAACATCCATGAAATTATTTGCAGAAAAAGGATATGATGCAACTAGCATAGAAGAAATAACAGCAACAGTAGGAGTCGCAAAAGGCACTTTATATTATCATTTTTCAAGCAAAGAAGAAATTTTTAATTTTTTAGTAGAAGAAGGAATAAAATTATTACAAAATAGTGTTGATATTAAAACATCAAAATTTTCAAACTATATAGATAAACTAAAAGCAGTTATATTGATTCAAATTAAAATAGTTGCAAAATATGAAGATTTAATTACTATATTATTAAGTGAATTTTGGGGAAAAGGTACAAGAAATAAAATGTGCAAAGATCATATTTTGGAATATATCAAACAAATTGAAAATATTGTAATACAAGGAATTGAAAAAGGAGAAATTAAGCAAGGAAATCCACAAGCTATTGCTTCTGAAATTTATGGACTAATATGTTCGAGTTTAGTTTATAAAATCAGAAATGATGGAGACATCAATGTGATGGAATTATACAAAGAGTTTGAAAATACAATTATTGAAGGATTAAAAATAAAATAAAAGGAGTAAAACAAAAAATGAGAGAACCAAATCATGAATTTATGGAATTTACAGATTTAAAAGATATGTTAAAAAAATCTGGAGAAGCATATGGAGACAAAGATGCATATGTATTTAAAACAGATAACCCTGAAGAATTTAGAAAAATTACTCACAAAGAATTTAGAGATGATATAGATTATTTAGGTACAGCTTTGATTAATATGGGTTTAAAAGATAAAAGAATTGCAGTTATATCAGAAAATCGATACGAATGGGGAGTTGCTTACTTAGCAATAGCTGCAGGAACAGGTGTTGTAGTTCCATTAGATAAATCATTACCAAATAATGAAATTGAAAGTTTAATAATTCGTTCAGAAGTAGAAGCAATTTTTTATTCAAGTAAATATGATGAAATAATGAATAGCATAAAGAAAAAAGAAAACACAAATGTCAAATTTTTCATTTCAATGGATTTGGACAAAAAAGAAAATAATATATATTCACAAAAAGAGTTAATTGAGCAAGGTAAAAAATTAGTTGAAAAAGGAAATAGAGAATTTATAGATAGTAAAATAGATAATGAGAAAATGGGAATAATGTTATTTACATCAGGAACAACGGCAATGTCAAAAGCTGTTATGTTATCACATAAAAATATTTGTGCGAATTTAATGGATATTGCTGCAACAATTAAAGTTGATGAAACAGACAGATTTTTATCATTTTTGCCATTACATCATACATTTGAATGTACAGTAGGATTTTTATATCCTATTTCAAAAGGTAGTTCAATTGCGTTTTGTGAAGGAATTAGATATATTGCAGATAATATTAAAGAATTCAAAATTACAGTAATGATTTCAGTACCAATTTTATTTGAGTCAATGTATAAAAAAGTAATGAAAGCAATAGAGAAAAAAGGAAAACTAGAAACTGTAAAAAAAGGAATTAAAATTAGCCAATTTTTATTGAAATTTAAAATTGATATAAGAAAAAAATTATTTAAAGAAATTCATGATAATTTTGGAGGAAAGCTTAGATTATTTGTAGCAGGAGGTGCTGCTCTTGATCCTGAAACAGAAAAAGGATTCAATGAATTAGGTATAAAAATGTATCAAGGATATGGACTAACAGAGAGTTCTCCAGTTATTGCAGCAGAAGATGATAAATACATAAGATTAGGTTCTATTGGAAAGGCATTTCCAAGTTTAGAAGTTAAAGTAATAGAACCAAATGAAGAAGAAATAGGAGAATTACTTGTTAAAGGACCATCTATTATGCTTGGATATTACAATAATGAAGAAGCAACAAAAGAAACAATTGATGAAGAAGGATGGCTACATACAGGTGATTTAGCAAAAATAGACAAAGATGGATTTATATTCCTTTCAGGCAGAAAGAAATTTGTGATAGTATTAAAGAATGGTAAAAATATTTATCCAGAAGAACTAGAAACACTTGTAAATAAAATAGAAGGTGTATCAGAAAGTTTTGTATACGGAAGACCAGAAGAAGATGGAGATTATAAAATATGTGCAAAAATTGTATATGATAAAGAAATGGTAAAAGAAGTTTATGAAACAGAAGATGAGAATGAATTAAAAGAAATTATTTGGAAAGAAGTAAAAAAAGTAAATAAAACAATGCCAGCATATAAATATATTAGAGAAATAAAAGTTACAGATCAACCATTAATAAAAACTACTACACAAAAGATAAAAAGATTTGAAGAAATTAAAACGGTATAAAAACATAAAAAAGCTTTATAATTATATTTTTTATATAATTATAAAGCTTTTTTTTAGACTATTATATAACAAAATATATAAAACATTTAGGGAAAATAATATAACATAAATTTTAAGAAAAGAACATTTTATATCATTTAGTGTAATATAAATGTAACATTAGTGTAACAAAAATTTAACAAAAAATTACGAATCAACTATTGTAGTTTTTTGTAACTTAATGTATAATTATAAGTGAAATAGTAAAAAGCAATCATGCGTAAGATAAAGGAGGTACATTACATGTCTAGATCTGGCATAGTAAATGTGAGAATGGTTATCACAGAAGAAAAAATATTATCAAATATAGATAAAGTAAAAAAACTAATAAATCCAAACAGTAAAAAACAAATTGTACAATTAGAGGAAGATACTTATTTTAAGGATTTGGTTGAGTCAATAAAGACTTATTTAATAGAATATCCAAAAAAGAAAAACTTCCCATCAAGTGTTTATAAAGCTGCTTATGATTTAGTTGAATTTGCTACAAACCAATTTGAAGAAAATACAAAAAGTATTGAGGATTTAATTAGACAAAGAGAACAAAACATTGCTTTAGCAGGACAATTAAAAGAATTATTAGAAGCAGTAGAAAATAAAGAAGAAGATTGGAAAAACCAAGTAAAGAAAGCAGAACAAAACTTTGCAGAAGATATTATAGAAACTTTAACAATTGTAGGAAAAGCAAAAGATACAGAAGTACCAGACTATAAAGATGCAGTAAAATTATTAAATGCTAGAATTAATAACTTAGAATCTAATTTACATATTGAAATTGATATGGAAAGAATTGAAGATAGATCAAAAGCATTAAGTTATATTGGAATAGAAATAGCAGATGCATTAAAAACAATTCCAACACCAATAGAAGTACCACAACAAATAACACAAGAAGAACCTAAACAAATTGTTGAAGAACAGCAACAAGAATATGTACAAGAAATGACATTTGAATCAAAACCAAGCTTATGGGAAAGAATTAAAAATAGTAAGTTTGTTAAAACAATTAGATACATAGCTAAAATAAGAGTTGTTTTAGATTATTCAGCACTTCCAGAAGGAAGAGGAGAAAACAATCAATAGAATTATAAAAAACATTTTGTAGAATAAATTTCACAAAATGTTTTTTTAAAATATATAGTTAAATTGTAAATTTATTGTGTTTATTCTTGATAACTAAAAAAAATTAATGTATAATAGAAAAGTAATTAAAAAACAAAGGAAGCGATTAATTTGAATTCAAACATAAAAGAAATATTAGAGTGGATATATTGTATTATTATTGCATTAGTATTAGCAGTATTATTTAGATATTTTATAGGAACGCCAACCATTGTAAAACAAGTTTCTATGTATCCCACATTAGTTCAAGACCAAAGATTATGGCTTAATAGATGGGGAAGAACTACAAAAACATTACCAAAAAGAGGAGAAATAATTACTTTTGAAGAACCTTCAAAAACAAATTATGCATATTCAGAAATAGATGAAGAAAATCCAGTTGCACAATATGAAAATAAAACAGGAATTAGATGGTTTATTAATAACTTTTTGGAAATAGGAAAAAGAAGTTACATTAAAAGAGTAATTGCACTTCCTGGAGAACATGTAGAAATTAAAGAAGAAAAAGTTTATATAAATGGAGAAGAATTAGAAGAACCATATTTACAAGATGGAGTTGTAACAGATGTAGTAGGAGCAGGATTCACTGATTTTATAGTTCCAGAAAATTGTGTTTTTGCAATGGGAGACAATAGAAACCATAGTACAGATTGTAGAGCATTTGGATGTATACCACTAGAAAAAATAGAAAGTACAGTATCAATTAGAATTTGGCCATTAAATCAATGGGGAAAAGTAGAATAATAAAGGAGCTTAAAGATGTTTGAAAAAATAATTGGAAATAATCAAATAAAAGATACATTAGAAAAATCCATTAAACAAAATAAAACATCACATAGCTATTTATTTGTTGGAATCGAAGGAATTGGAAAAAAATTATTTGCAATACAATTTGCAAAAGCATTATTATGTTTAAGTGAAGAGAAATATTGTAACAAATGTAAATCATGTATTGAATTTGATACAAATAATAATCCTGATTTTTCTTATATAGAATCAGAAGGCAATAGTATAAAAATCGAACAAATAAGAAATTTACAAAAAAGAATACAAGAAAAGCCAATTATATCAAACAAAAAAGTGTATATTATAAATGATGCACACCTTATGACGCAAGAAGCTCAAAATTGTTTATTAAAGACATTAGAAGAACCACCAGAATTTGCAACAATTATCTTAATTGGCTCAAATGAAACTGCATTTTTACCTACCATAAAATCAAGATGTACAATTATGAATTTTAATAAAATAAACAAAGAAGAATTACAAAAGTATTTATCAGAAAATTATAACTTAAAAGACATTAGTGAAAGTATGATAGAGATATTTCAAGGGAGTATTGGAAAAGCAATTAAATTAAAAGATAAGCAAGAAGAATATGAACAATTAGAAATGCTTATAAACAAAATTGAGCAAATAGATTTAATAGAATTATTAAATTTATCTCAAGTATTATATCAATCTAAAGATGAAATAGATGAAATTTTAGAATATATAAATATTATTTTACTAAGAAAAGCAAAACAGAACTATTTATACACAAATTGTATTGAAATTGTGGAAAATACTAAAAAAAGATTGAAACAAAATGCAAATTATGATATGAGTATAGATAACATGCTATTTAACATGTGGGAGGAAATAAATTGAAAAATATAATAGGAGTAAGATTTAAAAAATTAGGAAAAATATATTTCTTTAATCCTAAAAATTTAAAAGTAAAAAAAGGGGATAAAGTAATTGTAGATACTGCTCAAGGTGAAGAATATGGAGAAGTTATCATTCCAAACAGAATGGTAGAAGATGACAAGATTATTGAACCTCTAAAAAAAGTTGTAAGGATAGCTAATTATAAAGATCACAAACAATTTGAAGCATGCAGAAAAAAAGAAAAAGAAGCATTTAAAGTATGTGTTAAAAAAATAAAAGAACATAAATTAGATATGAATTTAACAGATGTAGAATTTAAATTTGATAATAGTAAAATTTTATTTTTCTTTACAGCAGATGGTAGAGTAGATTTTAGAGAACTAGTAAAAGATTTAGCAGCTATTTATAAAACAAGAATAGAATTAAGACAAATAGGCGTAAGAGATGAAGTAAAAAGAATAGGTGGTAATGGAGTCTGTGGAAGAGAACTTTGTTGTTGTTCATTCTTAAGTGATTTTGAAGCTGTATCAATTAAAATGGCAAAAGAACAAAATTTATCCCTTAATCCTTCAAAAATATCTGGAAATTGTGGTAGATTAATGTGCTGTTTAAAATATGAAAATGAAGTATATGAAGAAAAGTTAAAGAATTTACCAAATATTCGGAGCAATTGTAAAAACAGAAGATGGAGAAGGAGAAGTCGACAATATTGAGACTTTAAAAGAAAGAGTAAGAGTAAAAATAAAAGATGGTGATGAATACTTTTATAAAAGATATGATGCAAAAGATATTGAAATAATTAAAGACGTAGTATCAGAAAAGATTAATGATGAAGAATTAGAACATAAAAAAGAATTAGAAGAATTAGAAAAATTACAACAAGAAGACAAAAAATTAGAAAATCAATCATAGTTTTATAGAAAGAAATAGTAGGAGGTGAACAAAATGGCATATAAAATAACAGAAAAGTGTATTTCTTGTGGAGCATGTGCTGCTGAATGTCCAGTAGGATGCATAGCACAAGGAGATGATAAATTCGTAATTGATGCATCTGCTTGCATTTCTTGTGGTACATGTGCAGGAGTTTGCCCAGTAGAGGCACCATGTGAAGAATAAAACAAAAATAAACACCCCATACATAAAGTATGGGGTGTTTATTTTTGGCATACTTTCACTTAATAACAAAAGATACAAACTTGTGTTGTAATACGTGGTTTTGCATAACAATGCCAAATTTTCTCAAAGCAATGTCTAATTTAGGTATTTCTTCATTAGAAGGAATATTCTTTTCAAAAATAACTAAAATAGAATCTTTGCGGATGTATACGCCAGGCTCAATATCAGTAATTGCCCGTATACATGTAAGAATTTCTTCTCCCTTCTTACGATTCATAATAGGAACCTCCTATTCTTTAATGCCATTAGAGAGATTATAACATTTCTCTAATATATTACCAAGTTACCAATATATTATACTATATACTGAAAAAAAAGTAAATACTAAATATTTTAAGTCTTATGTGTAGAGTTAGTTATTTATTTTAATAAAAATGTAATTAAGTTAATTGATTTATTATTATATAATGATATATAATAAATGAGAAAATTAATTAGGAGGAAAATAGTGGACAAAGAAATTAAAACTGAAATTGAAAATGAAAATGAAATTATAGACAATAATATTAATGTAAAAAAGCCTACGAAGAAATCCTCTTTATTAAATGTAGGTTTAATTATTGTCATATGTTTAGGATTATTAATTTATATGATAAAAGTAGATGGAATAGAAAATATTATTACAGTATTAAATTGTGTAGATTATAAATGGGTTTTAGCTGGATTAGTCTGCTTAATGATTCATTGGACATGTGAAAGTTTAAACTTACATATACCAATAAAAAAAATGTACAAAGATCAAAAATTTTCAAATTCAATAAGAGTAGCTATGATTGGACAATTATTTAATAATATAACACCATTTTCATCTGGGGGACAACCAATGCAAGCTTATGAATTAACTAAAACAGGAAAAAGAGTAAGTGATTCATTATCTGCAATGGCTATGAAATTTATTATTAACCAAATAGCACTAGTAGTATCAACATTAGTTATTATATTTATAGAATTTGATTTTTTTAAACAATTAATGCAAAATTACTTATGGGTGGCTATTTTAGGATTTATTGTAAATATAATAGCAATATTAGTAGTGTTTTTGGCGGGAATAAAAAAAGAAATTATTATATTTTTAACAACTCCAATTATTAAGTTCTTAAGTAAAATACATATTATAAAAAATCAAGAAGAAACAATAGAAAAATTAAATAAAAGCATTAATAATTTTGGTCAGCAATTTTCTATTATGAAATCAGAAAAGAGAATGGTAATAAAAATGTTTATTATAGCAGTAATAGAAAGCTTTGCATATTATTCTATTACTTATATGGTCTATCGAGCATTTGGAAACGAAGGAATTAGCTTCTTTCAAATTATACCAACACAAGCATTTTTATTATTAATTATGACATTTATACCAACCCCTGGCTCAGGATTAGGAGCAGAAGGAGGATTTTATTTGCTCTTTAATTCTATATTTAAAGAAGGAACAATAAACATGTCAATATTATTTTGGAGAATATACACTTTTTATTTACCAATACTAGTTGGATTAATTTGTTTAATTCAAAAAAGGAAAAAGAGAAACTAGGGAAGTGTCCCTAATTTCTCTTAATTTTTGTTTGTTATTTCTTCTAAGTCTTGCCATCTTGCATCTACCTCTTTTTGGAATTCTTCAATCATCCATTCATTTCCTGGTTTGAACATATGCTTAAATCTTTTTTGTGGTTTTAAGAATTCTTCTATTGGTAGTTTGTTTGCTGGTTTGTAATTTATTTTGTATTTTCCGTCTATTACTTCATATAGTGGCCAATAACAAGTTTCTACTGCTAACTTGTTTATTTGCATTAACATGTCTGTTGGGTATCCCCATCCTCTAGGACATGGTGCTAATACATTTAAAAATGCTGGTCCCTCTGTGTAAATTGCTTTTTCAGCTTTTTCATATAAATCTTTGAAGTTCATATATCCTATTGTTTGAGCAACATATGGTATATGGTGTCCTGCCATAATTTTGCTTAAATCTTTTCTTGATTGCATTTTTCCTGGAATTACTTTTCCTGCTGGTGATGTAGTTGTATCTGCAAATTTTGGTGTTGCAGATGAACGTTGTATACCTGTATTCATGTAAGCACCATTGTCATAACATACATAAACCATATCATGACCACGTTCCATTGCTCCTGACAAACTTTGTAGTCCAATATCATAAGTTCCACCATCTCCACCAAATGCAATAAATTTAGTAGTATTATCTATTTTTCCTTGTTTTTTCATAGATTGATATGCTGCTTCAGCACCTGATAGAGTAGCACCTGCACATTCAAATGCTGTATGTATAAATGAATCTGTCCAAGATGTATAAGGATAAATAAAAGATGAAACTTCCATACATCCAGTTGCTCCAGCAACTACTGCATGGTCTTCGGGTTTTAATGCTCTCATTATCATTCTTATTGTTGGGGGAGCACCACAACCTGCGCACATTCTATGTCCAGCTGTAAATCTAGAAGGTTTGTTTCCTACAACTTCTTTTACATTATAAGGCATTCTTGTCACCACCCTTTCTTAATCCAAAGTATCTATATGGATTTTCTACTTTTCCACTTTTTGCGATTTCTAGTAATTCTGTATAAACATCTTCGATATCATCTGCTTTTGTATCTCTACCACCAATACCATAAATATAATTTACAGCAGGCACATTTTTTTGATTTACATACATAGCTGATGTAACATCTTCAAATACTGCACCTCCAGCAGCATTTAGAGAATCAGCCTTATCAAAAATAGCAACAGCTTTTAAATGACTTAAAGCTTCTGCAATTTCTTCAGCAGGGAAAGGTCTGTAAACACGAATTTTTAAAAGACCTGCTTTTATTCCTTTTTCTCTTAATTTATCTACTACATATTTTGTAGTTCCAGCAGTTGAGTTCATACATACAACTGCAATTTCAGCATCTTCTAATTTATATTCTTCAAAGAAACCATAGCTTCTACCTGTCATTTTTTCGAAATCTTTTGCAACTTCTAAAATAACTTTTTTTGCATTTATCATTGCTTTTGCTTGTTGTGCTTTGTGTTCAAATAGATATGTTTGAACATCTAAAGGACCAACTGCAATAGGTTCTTTTTTATTTAATAAGTAATGTTCAGGATGATATTCTCCTACAAATTCTTTTACTTTTTCATCTTCTTCAAGTTCTATATTTTCAATAGAATGTGAAGTAATAAATCCATCTTGACATACCATTAATGGTAGCATAACATCTTTATGTTCTGCAATTCTATGTGCCATTAAAGTATTGTCATATGCTTCTTGATTATTTTCTGAAAACAACATAATCCAACCAGCATCTCTTACTCCCATTGCATCAGAATGGTCATTATGTATGTTTAATGGTCCAGATACTGCTCTATTTACTAATGATAAAACAATTGGTAATCTTAAACTTGAAGCAATATAAATCATTTCCCACATTAAAGATAAACCATTTGCTGATGTTGCTGTCATTGCTCTACTACCTGCAGCTTCTGCACCAATACAAGCTGACATAGCACTATGTTCACTTTCAACTGCAACAAATTCTGTATCAACAGCTCCATTTGCTACAAATGTTGAAAAATATTGAGGTATTTCAGTAGAAGGTGTAATAGGAAATGCTGCAACTACATCTGGGTTTATTTGTTTCATTGCTGTTGCTGCTGCTTCGTTACCACTTAATCTTTCTCTTATACTCATTTTTCTCTTCCTTTCTTTTCAAATTTATTATAAGCTTCGTATTACTTCGTTAAAATATATTAAAAAATCCTCGATGTACACAAGTACACCTGCGGTATTTTTAATATATTTTGCCTAGTACTACTTGCTTCTAATAAATTTGATTTTATTATTTTATTATTCTTCTTTCATTTCAATTGCATTAAAAGGACAAACCTTAGCACAAACGCCACATCCTTTGCAATAATCATAATTAAAATCTTTTCTAGTACCTTCTTTAGTTACTGGAATTGCATCATCAGGACAAACAGGGAAGCAAAGACCACATTGTTTACATTTTTCAGTTAAGAAAACAGGTTTTATACTCCTCCAATCACCAGTTTTAAATTCTCTTGCATTTCCAGATGTATAAATATCACCACCAGGAGTCATTTCCTCCATTGGTGTATTAGGATTTATTTTTGTCATATCTTCTTAACCTCCTTTAATGCCATTTCTAAAGCTTTCATATTACCATCAATTACTTCAGGTTTTTTAGCAAATTTATGTTTAAAAGAACCCTTCATATCTTCAAGTAAAGCTTCATCTGTCATAATTCCACTTACCTTTACAATAGCAGCTAGCATAGGTGTATTTGGAAAATATCTACCAAGTGCTTCTTCAGATATTTTTCTAGCATCAATTGTATAAATGTTACCATTATAACCTTTTAATACACTTTTTAAATAATCTGCTGATTTTGTAGTATTAATTACGATTGCGCCATTTTCCTTTAGACCAGCTGTAACATCAACACATTCTAGAAGAGTATCATCAACAACAACTACATAGTCAGGTTCATAAATATTACTATGAATAGTAATAGGAGAACTACTAATTCTGTTATATGCTGTAATAGGTGCACCCATTCTTTCAGGACCATATTCAGGAAAGCCTTGAATATATTTTCCTGTATTAAATGCTGCATCAGCAAGTAAAAGTGAAGCTGTTTTAGCACCTTGACCACCTCTACCATGCCATCTTATTTCTATTAAGTTATCCATGTATAAATTGCCTCCTTTATTTAAATTTTTATACTGCTAGTATATGACTAAAGAAATTTAATGTCAAGAAAAAATTATTTGATTTGACCAACAAGTTTTATAAAAAATAATCAAGGATGATTAAGTAATTCACTCTTGATCATTTTATCAGTTGACAAAAAGCTATAACTATAATAATATAGAAATGTCTAAAATAAAAGAAAAATAATAAAATAAAAAGGAAAGGGATGCAAGCAAAATGGAAGAAACAGAAATAGCAGATTCAATTTATTATATTGGAGTAAATGACAAAGAAATCAGATTATTTGAAAGTCAATATCATGTACCAAATGGAATATCATACAATTCATATTTAATTAAAGACGAAAAAAATGTAGTAATGGATACTGTAGATACAAGAGCCACAAATACATGGTTAGAGAATTTAGAAAAAGAATTAAATGGAGAAGAAATAGACTATTTAGTAATATCACATTTAGAACCAGACCATGCATACAATATTGGACTATTAGCAGAAAAATATCCAAAAATGAAGCTAATCGGAAATGCACTTACATTTAATATGTTACCAAACTTTTTTGATATTGATATAGAATATAGAAAAGTAATAGTAAAAGAAGGAGATACAATAAATATAGGAAAGCACACATTACAATTCTTTATGGCTCCAATGGTTCATTGGCCAGAAGTAATGGTAACTTATGAACAAACAGAAAAAATACTATTTTCAGCAGATGGATTCGGAAAATTTGGAACATTAGATACAGATGAGGATTGGGATTGTGAAGCAAGAAGATACTACTTTGGAATAGTAGGAAAGTATGGAAAACAAGTTCAAGATTTACTAAAAAAAGCAGCAACTCTAGAAATCAAGATGATTTGTCCTTTACATGGACCAATTTTAAAAGAGAATTTAGAGCATTATATTAAACAATATGATACTTGGAGTAGTTACAAACCAGAAAGTGACGGAGTTTTTATAGCATGTGCATCAATTCATGGGAATACATATAGAGCAGCAGAAAAATTAGCAGAAATACTAAAAGAAAAAGGTGCAAAAAAAGTTGTGTTAACAGATTTGGCAAGAGAAGATATGGCAGAAGCAATAGAAGATGCTTTTAGATATGATAAGATAATTTTAGCAGCTGCAAGCTACAATGCTGGAGTATTTACACCAATGGAACAATTATTATATCATCTAAAAGAAAGAAATTATCAAAATAGAAAAATAGGAATTATGCAAAATGGTTCATGGGCACCATCAGCAGAAAAAGCAATAAAAGAAATTTTAACAGATATGAAAGATATTAACATAGTAGGAGAAACAGTTACAATAAAATCAACTATGAAAGAAAAAGATATCGAAGCTATGGAAAAGCTAGCAGATAGTATTTTAGACAATATAAAATAAATTATAGAAATAAAGTATTAAGATATTGTTGAAATTTTGAAGAAGTATCTTAAAAGGAGGTGAATAGAATGAAATATAAATGCACAGTATGTGGATATGTTTATGATGAAGAAAAAGAAGGAGTAAAATTTGCAGATTTACCAGATGATTGGACTTGCCCTTTATGTGGAGTAAGTAAAGATTTATTTGAAAAAGTAGAAGAATAAAATGTAATAAGAAATTAAATTTATAATAAAATGCCAGAAGGAATACACCTTTTGGCATTTATCATTAACTTTAAGGGTAAACCACGGGTTATACCCGTGGTAACGGAAAACTTATAGTTTTGAGCAAAGTAACAAAAA
>CANPZT010000025.1 GCA_947589135.1 uncultured Clostridia bacterium
TTATGGACAAATTTATTTTACACTATTTTTTATAAAAAAGAAAGACTGTTAACAAAAATACTTTGTCAACAGTCTGAAAAGTGAACTAAATAAGTTTAGTTCACTTTTATTAAATAACTACTTTTTTTATATATTTTATGCTCTTGGATGAGCTTTTCTATATACATTTTTTAATGCATCATCTTGAAACTGCATATATATTTGTGTTGATGAAATATCTGAATGTCCAAGCATTGTTTGTATCGCTTTTAAATCAGCTCCATTTTGTAATAAATGTGTTGCAAAAGAATGTCTCAATACATGTGGTGTTATATCTTTTGTTATGTGTGCTTGTTCTTTATAATATTTAATAATTTTCCAGAAACCTTGTCTAGTTAATCTTGTTCCATTAATATTAACAAATAGTGCTGTTTCACTTTCAGTTTTTATTAAAATCTCTCTTGCATCTTCTATATATTCTTTTAATGCATTTAGAGACATTGTTCCAAGTGGTATGTTTCTTTGTTTACCACCATGTCTGCATACTACATATCCTTCTTCTAAATTAACATCTTCCATATTTAGTGATATCATTTCTGTTACTCTCATTCCTGTCGCATATGCAAACTCTAACATCGCTTTGTCTCGTATTCCTTTTAAATCAACATCTTTTGGTTGATCTAACAACAATTCTACTTCTTCTGATGTTAAAATACTTGGTACTCTTTTTTCTATTTTTGGTGATTTTACATTTGCAGTTGGATCAACTTTTACTTTTTTATTTTTTAACACAAATTGATAAAATAATCTTATAGATGCGATACATCTTGAAATACTAGAAGATTTCTTTCCTTGCTCTTGTAATTCTTTTATATAATCTTTAATGTCCTCTTCTTTAACCTTATTATAATGAAGTTCACAATCCTCCAAATATTTTTTAAATTGTTTTAAGTCCCTTTTATATGATTGTAATGTATTTTCTGATAATTTTCTTTCGTTTTCTAAAAATTTAAAAAAATATTTTAATTGTCTTTCCATTTATTTTCCCCTACCTCTATTTAAAATAAACTATTTACATAAACTACATATGTTATATCAAACAATTTTAAAAATGTAAATACATTTTTAAAATTTTTTAAAAATATTTTGACAAATTTTTTAAAATATTAAATGAAACAATGATTTCTAGTATGGATGATACTATTAATGCAACTAACATTATAAGTGAAAAAATAGTATGCCTTATTATTTCTAGTTTTATATTTTCTTTTCCCTTATCTTTTATAATAGATTTATATAATTTAAATCCACTAACTGCTAATGCTAATATTGAAGGAATAAAAATAATGTTTTGTAACAATAAACTTATAATAATAAATATCAGACCTTTTGAAAGTCCCATTACTGATATGCATATAGAAACTGTATATCCAAGACAAAATCCTCTATATCCTATAATTCCAAATACAACTGGAATCCCTATTACAGTTGTACCAAAAAACCATATTATAATTGCTAATGCTACATTTTGAAATATGCTTGTTTTTAATAATTCAATATAATTTATCTGTTCAGTATTTTCTATTTTATCTATAAAAGTATTTAAATAAGTACTAACTTCATCTTTTTGAATTTGTTGAACATTATTATTGAATAATACTCCTAAGAATATTCCTATTATAAATATTAAAGTGACTATTATATATTCCTTTTTATTATTAATAACATGTTGTTTTATAACACTTGTTATTTTTTTTGTATATTTTTCCATAATAAAAACTCCTTATCTTTATACATAATGTGTATTCGATAAAGAGTTTTTTAGAACTTAATATTATATATATTATAATTTAATATATTTTCATTAAATAACTTTTCCGTAATTTCCTCCGCCACCAGAATGTACTATCATTTTACCTTCTCTTGCTCTTACAATATTATTAGCAATTTTATTTCCAACTATCGCTTCTATGTCATCTTCAGACAAACGATGTAATATGTTCATTTCTGTTTCAAAGGCTGATAATAATTTATCAATTGTCTTTCCTCCTACACCTGGTATAAAATTAAGAGGAACTTGATATATATATGGAGGCCTGTTTTTTGGACTTTTTGTTTTTTGTTTATCCTTTATTAATTCTATTCTATCAAAAACACCAAATGTTACATTTTTTCCTCCACATATCGGACATACTTCCACTGGTTCTTTTGTTTCAATCGATTTTTCACAATCATCACAATATGTTCTATGATATTTTCCAAGTTTTGGATCTAATCCATAATTTGCAATTATTTTCCTACCTTCTTCATTTTTTAACGCTTTAACAATTTCTTTAAATGAAATATCCTTAACTAACATTTTATTGTATTCTCTAGCAATTTTAGGTAAAGAATGAGCATCTGAATTTGTTACAAATGTTTTTGTCTCTAATTCTGAAATCATATCTGCCAAATATGTGTCAGAACTTAACCCTAACTCGATTGCAAAAATTTTATCAAATTTTTCTTTAAAAATATATTGTAATCTATCAGTACAATTCCCATAATAACTTTTAAATGGTGTAAATACATGAGCTGGTATTAGTATTCCATTGTATTTTTCAACAATGTCTATTAATTCATACCCAGATAAATCTGACCTTTGAGTGCTTAATGTTATATTTTTTAAGTGCTTACTTAATTCTTTTGAAAATCCTTTTATATCCTTTAAATGTGGAAAAAAACAAATATTGTGTGCACTTCCACATTTACCAGTTCTTGATATTTCAGATGTTTCTACTTCACTTCCTAAAAGAATACATACCTTATCTTTGTATATAATTCCTCCATCTTGTAATTCATATGCTTCTCCTGTCTTTAAAAAATTTTCTATATCTTCAATTACATATGGAGATGCACAATCTATAATTCCTACGACATTTATTCCTTTTCTATCAGCACATTCTTTTGCAATATTAGCAAAATTTAATGATTTTGCTGCTGTTATTTTAATTGGTTTTCCATTTTCACTTCTTCCTATGTGTACATGTAAATCTGCAAATATTTCGTACATTTTTTCTCTCCTTTTATAATAACTTTATAAAAATTAAATTATATATTATTTTAAATAAAAATGGGCGTTTTTATTATACGCTCATTTAAACTATTAGCTTATATTATTTGTCTCTGTAATGTTTGTATTAATATGTTTCATTATTTTCTTTGTTGTTTCTTCACTAAACAATGGTCTATTAGGATTTTCTTCATTATCAAATATTTTATTTGCTATCTTCTTTTCCTCTTTATTAATTAATTTATCCATTGTTGGTTCAAATTCATATACTACTTTCTGTATATATTTCGTTAAATCTTCTGTTTCATTATAAATCTTTATTAATCTTCTTAGTGTTGTCATTTCAACTACATCATTAATTTTTATATTTTCAATAAAATTAATAAATTCCATAAATGTATTTAAATATCTATTATATTTATCTTTTAAATTTCTATGTTCTAATAATACCAATGCTTCATCTGGTTTAAATCCTATTCTTTCTGGTCTATCTAAAAGCATTCCTCCAAATTGATCTACTAATTCTAATATATCGCTTTCTCTTTCTCTCGGATTACTATTACTATATCTATTAACTTCTTCACACATTTTACAAAATTTTTTTCCAAATCCTAATGTACTTAAATATTCTGCTCCTTCTTTCGCATATGTATAAATTTTATTAATATCTTGTGCATTATCTATTTTTTTACAATTGCATAATAAACACGCAGTTAATACAACATTATTATCTACTTCTATTTTTGAATAATTTAAAAACATTCTTAAAATTTCTAGTTTAAAAATAACTGATTTATCAAAAAAAATTTTTGTCTTTTTTGACAAATAATATATAATTTCTATCTTTGAGGCTAAATCTTGTTCATCTAAAATATAATCTGCAAAGTTTTCCATTTATTTCCTCCTTGTTTACTATGTATAATAACTACATATCATACTACACTTTTATTATACTTTAAATGACAAAATATTTCAATATTTTTGCATGTTGTAATTTTATTGTTATGTTTTTGTAATGTTTATGAAACATTCACTCAATATTTTTTATTGCATTTCTTGCTAATTCATCACATCTATTATTATATTCGTTATCACTATGTCCTTTTACCTTAATAAAATTCACTTTATGTTTTTTAGTTAATTCATAAAGTTCTTCCCATAATTCTTTATTTTTTACAGGTTCTTTACTTGCTGTTTGCCAATTATTTTTTACCCAATTATAAATCCATCCCTGTTGAAAACAATTTACTACATATGCACTATCGCTATACAAATCTACTTCACATGGATATTTTAAGAGTTTTAAACCTTCTATTACAGCTGTTAACTCCATTACATTATTTGTAGTATTTTTTCTTTCTCCCGATATTTCCTTTTTATTATCTTTATACATTAAAATTGCTCCCCAACCTCCTGGTCCGTGGGTTTCCTGAGCAAGCACCATCTGTATATATTATAATTTTTTCCATTTTTTCCCTTTCTATTTTCTTTTTTTATTTTTTATGATATTATTATAACAATAATTTATTAAATACACAATAACAGAATTGATTAAGTTTTAGTGTTTTTAAGGAGTAAAATATGGGTAAAGTTTTAGGTGTTATTGCAGAATATAATCCATTTCATAATGGACATTTATATCATTTAACTGAATCTAAAAAAATGACAGGTGCAACATATACTGTAGCTATTATGAGTGGTAATTTTACGCAGCGCGGTGATACTTCTCTTATAGATAAATGGTCTAAAGCTAAATCTGCTTTAGAATGCGGAATTGATTTAGTTATAGAACTTCCTGTTTTATATGCCATTTCAAGTGCAGAAAACTTTGCAGATGGAGCTATAAAATTATTAAATTCTATGCAAGTTATAGACTATATATCTTTTGGTGCTGAGACTGCTGACATGAATATGTTAAATATGATTGCCGATATTCTATATGATGAGCCAAAAGAATATCAAAATTTATTAGCTAAAGAATTACAATCTGGGATTTCTTTTCCTAAGGCTCGCGAAAATGCTCTAATTTCTTATTTAAATGACAATAAATATGCTACTCTTCTTTCTTCTCCTAATAATATTTTAGGAATAGAATATTTAAAAGCTTTAAAAAAATACAAAAGTACAATTCAACCAATTGCTATGCCAAGAATTGAATCTGCACATAATGATTTAAATTATAGTGGAAATATTGCTAGCAGTACAGCAATTCGAGATATAATAAAAAATAATAGACTTGATATTGCAAAAAAATTAATGCCTGACTCAAGCTTTAAAAACTTATTTGAAAATATAAAAATCGGACACATTGTTCCTGATATTTCTATATTTGAAAAAGAAATTATTTTAAAACTAAGAAGTATGTCCACTTATGAGATTTCTTTATTACCAGATGTTTCGGAAGGATTAGAGTTTTCTATAAAAAAAGCTGCTGATTCTTGCAATAGTATTATACAATTTTTAAATATTATTAAAACTAAGAGATATACTTTTACTCGCCTTCAAAGAATTCTTCTTTATGCTTTACTTGGTATTACAAAAAAAGATATAGCTATGTCTAAGAAAACTCAACCCTATATTAGAATACTTGGAGCAAATGAACGCGGTAAATACTTAATTTCTGAAGTTGCAAAGTCAAATCCTAAACTTAATATTATTACTTCTGTAAAGAAATTTACAGATAAAAATCTTAATAGAAATTTGAAGACTATGCTTGAAAAAGATATCTGGGCTACTGATGTTTATACTATTGGATATGAATATGATTCTTTCAGTCACTTAGATTTTACAAACAAAATTATTACAAAAAATGAGTAAACCTAAATCAATTAGATTTGCTCATTTTTCTTTCTTAAATAATTAATTTTTTTCTTCTTCAATTTTTTTCAATTCTAAATTTTTTTCAAATTTATTTGTAATTCCTAGTAATACTAATATATATATTATTAACATCATAGGTACCGTTAATCTTCCTATTGGCAATCTAGTTATTGCAATTATACTAAATAATAACGCTTCTGCTATAGCTAATATTAATATTGTTTTTATTATTACTTTCATAGAATTTAATTTATAATATCTTATTGCCATATAGACTAATATGATTGCTGTTGCAATTATAAATGGTACTATATAAGGTTTTATTATATCTCTTCCTCTCATGTGTGCAATTGATGTTATTTCTATTTCCTCTGCTGATAATTC
Organism: uncultured Clostridia bacterium; assembly: GCA_947589135.1. Lineage (GTDB taxonomy): Bacteria > Bacillota > Clostridia > TANB77 > CAG-508 > CAG-269. The sequence goes on from CANPZT010000025.1 coordinate 6,236, forward strand.
TGTTTGATATTTTTCGTTTATTTTTGTAACTAAATTATTTTTTTGTTCTTCAGTAATATCATTTGAAATAATACTTACTGTATCTTCAAATACTTCTACTCTTTGTATTAGTACTTCCTGATTTTGTATAACTTCATTTGTTATTTGTTTTATATCTGAAATTTGAAATTCTTTTCCTATATATAGTTCCACTTTCTTTGATGCTTTATATCCTAATTCAAAATTAAATCCCATTGTTGCCACAACAATAATTCCTGCTATTATAATAATTGCCATCAATAAAACAATTGCTTTCATTTTATTACTAATCTTATTCATGATATTACCTCCTATTTCTTTTCCGCCTTTATTTTTAATACTGTTCCAACGATTACAAAGTTATAAATTGCTATTAATGCAATTCCCCAAAACATAATCATTCCAAAACTGCTTAAAGGATTCCATCTAATGAAACAGAAAGTGATAATAGCAATCGCTATTGGAATTATTCTAATAAAGAATTCTTTATATGACGTTTTTATTGCTTCTTTTACAACTATATCTTTGCTATTTTCTTTTTGTTCTTTCTTGATTTTATTTAATATTTTATTCATAAATATATATTCAAGAATTAGTATTAAACCAATTGCAAATAATCCTTCTAATGATATTACTACATTTGTATATCTTATTAGTAATGTATATATAGCAAATAATCCTATATATAAAATGGCTCCAATTATTCCATTTGTTTTATATCTAATGCAAAGTATTATTAATGCAACGGCAATTATCGCAATCGCTACATATCCTATTATTTGAATATTATCTTCTGTAATATCTGTTGAAATATATTCATTTTCAGCTATATCGTATTTAATAGGAATATTTCCTGAATCTAAAACTGTTGCCATACTTAATGCTTGGTCAACATATCCATTTAGTGTATCTTTATCTGTTGATGCTTGTCCAATTGATAGTTGTAATTGTCCTGTAACTAATGGTTCGTCAAAACTTGTTGACATTATTTCTTGGTCATCTACTTTCATTGTTATTGTCTTTTCTTCTGTTGTATCTTCTTCTGTAGCTGTTTCTGTATTTTCTGCATCTGTTGTTTCTTCTGATGCAGTATTAGTATCACTTGCTTCTTCTGATGTCGCATTAGTGTCACTTGATTCTTCTGTTTTTACATATTTATTACTAATATCTTCTAATTTTTTGGCTCCATCTTTATTAAATTTTATATCCAAATATACAGTAGTTCCTGCATTAGCTGTAGTAGTAGAATTAGATCCATACATAACATTTGATGATTTTATATCATCATTTGTCATTAATACTTCTTTTGTCTCACTATCTATTATTTCAAATTTACCTGTGGTACTTAAATTACTTACAACATTATCTGTATTATCATTTTCTGTAAATTCTATTATAATTTCTCCTGTTTGCTCATCTAATCTTATGTTGTAATCATTTACATTTAATTTTTTTAGTCTTTTTTCAATTATCTCTTTTGACTTTTTATAGTTATCTGTTGTTAATATTTCTTCTGGATTATTTTTAACTTCTTCTTTACTATATCCTTTTTCTGCTATTTGTTCATCTGTTAATTCATCTGTTTCTTCTACTTCTGCTCCATTTTCATCTTTGATAATTGTTTCTGTTTCCTCATTTACTTTTAATTTTACTTGTCTAACTCCTTTTAAGTTCATAGTATAAGAATAATCTTTTACTTTATTCTCCATCCTATTTTGCACTTGACTATAAATTCCTAAAAAAGCAATCATTGAGACTAACACAATTGCTAAAATTATTGTTAATATTTTAACTTTTTTCATTTTTGGTACCTCCCTAAATTCGTCCTTTTAGATTTTATATTAAAACAAAAAAAATATCAACTGTTTTTTAAGAATTTTGTATTTATTATTTCATATTATAAGTTCCAACATCTTTATTCCAAGAATCAATTAAATGTTGCTTTTCTGTTTTAGGAATTAAAGCCATTCTAAATGCTGATATTGGCCTATTATATCTATACATAGTTTCTTGCCCATCAGATACTGCACTCTGCCATCCATGATTATTTACTAATATTTGATATACAATAGAATAGTAAGAATTATCCTTCAATCTCATTTTTATTCCTGAAATTCCAAAAGAATAAGTTTCGTCATTTTGCTTTGGAATTGGATTTTTTCCATTAGTATCTGTTTTTCCTACTGTATTAATTCCACTTCCACCAAACATAAAACAATTTTTATTTTGAATATTTACTATTGTTCCAGATGCCATTGATGCATAAGTTGTTTTACTTGGATTATACCCATATAAATATTTAGTATGATATGTATTGCAAATTGCTTGACTTCCTTCTCCCCAATAAGAATAAACAAAAGCTTGTGCTTGTATAAAATCTTTATCTATATTTCCATCAACATGAAATGCTAATGCTTCTGTTTTTAAAATTGGATCTCGTTTTACAGCAGTTTTTCCCGCCACATCATAATTTCCATATCCGAATGTCCAACCAACTTCCGAATTGTGAGAACCATACACAATATTAATATTTGTTGCTTTTGTAATATTTATTTCTACTTTTGTTTTATTTTGAGCTAAATCCATTATCTCAAAAGTATAAGATACATTATTTGTAAATTCTTTTGTTAGAACTAATTTACTCTCAGAAATATTCCATCCTTCCATTTGTCTAATTGCTTCATTTGAAGTAACACTAGCAATTACTTTTCCTTGTGCACTTTCCTTTTCTGAAAATGTTGCATTAGGAGCAATATTATCAATTTGCACGTCAGTATCAAAAATTGTTTCTTTATTAATATTATCTGATTTATCTTTTATAGTCCCTTCTTTTACAACAATTTTTAACTTTCCATTACCAGTTAGTTTGCTTAACTTTATTTGATATATAATTGATTCACTATTTTTTTCTACTTCTTTTATCTCATAAATTTCTGGATTAACTTCTTTCTCTTGAATTAGTATTTTTATTTTTTCTTTTCCAAAATTATTTTCTATTATATTTTTTTCTATTACTTTTATTTTTGCAGTTATAGTATGTGTCTGATTAGCATATTTTTCATAACCTGTATTTGTATTTTCTAAACTTACCAATTCTATTTTAGGTGGATTTCTGTCAATATCAATATTGGCAATAGTGTAAGTAGCATCAAATATATATTTTGCATATATATTTATGTTTATACATATTATGGCTAAAAATATCATAATAAAGACATATGGTTTTTTATTTTTCCTTATTTTTTCTATCTAAATTCCTCCTTTCACAATTCTTTGCCTATTGCATTAATATAAAAACGATAATCTTTTAACGTTGTTCCATCTTTTGTATCTTGAATATCTTGTCCTATATCTGTTTCGTAATTCCAAATCCATTGAATTATAATTTTCTTAGATTCATTTTTATTAACATTTCCTTGCAATTCTTCTGCTAATTCTTCTATTCTTTGATACTTTTGATCTTTTCCTTTAATTGAAAAAGTTAAATTTTGAGGTTTTATATTTTGACTAATAAATTCTATTTGATAATTGATATCTTTATTTGCTTGTAAAATTAGTTCAAATTCACCTTCTGTTCCTGGTGCAATTTTTTCATTTATTAACTTTTTTTGATCTATTGTTTCTAATAATGAAATATTTGTTGAAATTTCATTTTTATTTGAAAAGTCAAAATAATATTTATAAATTTGGTTTTCATTATCATTTGTATTCATCTGATTTTGTTTACTTTGTGAAAATAATTTGAAAAAAATAAAATCTTCTGCAAAATCTCTTTTTTGGATTTGATATAATATAAGAAATAATATAAGAAGAATAAAAAAGATTATTAAAATCAACATCTTTATTTTTGTTTTCTTTTTCATTGTACCTCCTTTACCCTTTTGCCTGTTCAGAATGTACTTTAATTTCTATCTTTTGCATAATATCTTCTATTGAGGTTGATTTTTCTTTATCATATTTTATTTGTATTTTGTATTCATCTTGTTGCATTTCTTTCTTTTTTAACGTAAACTCTTCTGTTTGGTTATTTTCTATTGAAATTTCTTTATTGTTTTTTAATAGTTTAATTGAAATTGCATCATCTTCTTTGTTTAGTATTTGTACATAATACTTCATATCAACTTGTGTAATTTCTCCTACTTCATTGTAATTCTTTACATAGAAAGTATAATTTCCTTCTTTTTGTTTTGATGTTATATTAATTTCTGGATTGTTCTCTACAACTAAAATTGGTTTTGCAACTGCTCCATTTGATTTTATTTGTGTACTACTAATAGCTTTTCCTATACTACATCCTGAAAAAAATAATATCATTACCATTATTGTTACACATATTAAAGTTATCTCTCTTTTTTTATTTTGAATTAATTTTATTTTCATAGCATCCTTCTTTCCTTTTAAAATAGGAAAGAGTTTCACAATCTCTTTCCCTTGTATTTTATTTTCTATCATTCAATAAAATTAATAGATTATGAAATGAATCTAAAATTGTTTAATTAGGTGCAACTTGTGTTCCTGATACAATAATGTCGAATTCATAATTTGAAATATTTTTTGCATCTTGTGTATCAACCTTATCATTTGCCGTAATTTCTTCTGGTGTACTTCCTGTCTGATATTTCCAGTTCCATTGAATTGGAAATACTTTTCTTTTTTCCTGTTCGTTGCTGTTAATTGTTCCTGATAGCACTTGTGTTAATTGAGTAATAGAATTATATTCTGTGCCATTATAACTAAATTTTAAGTTAGTTGGTTTATTTTTTTCATTTCTGAAATCAACTTGATAGTTTATTCCAACATCTGAACCTGTAGCATCTATAATAATATCAAATTTTCCACTTGTTCCTGGGGCTATTTTATTATTTACAAGTGTCTGGTTATTACTAGTAGATTGTAAGTTTATTGTTTGTACTTGTTCTTCTTGTCCATTAACATTAAATTGCCATGTAGCAACTTGTGCAATTCCTTCTCCTTTCACTCTTGCAACATATTTTGAATATACTTGTCCTCCTATAAAGGATGATAAAATTCCTAATAAAATTGCTAATGCAATAATAATTTTCTTTTTTTTGGTCAAAAGCATTCCTCCTTTAATTTGTTATTTAATTTTTTTTGATTTTTTTACGATTTGTTAAGAAATAAATTGAAATTAATTTTTCTAAACAATAAAAAAAATGAATTTAAAAATAAATTTTATTAAATGATAAAAATTTAAAATATGTTTAAATTATAATGTCAAAAAAAAGAATTGTCAATTGTCTTTTCTTAGAAAATATAACTTTTCATCGCAACTTTCGACAATAACAATTCTTTTTCTACTTTTTATTTACTCCTATAATTCCACCTAATATTCCAAAAATTATTCCAACCCCTATCATAATTATACTTTGAAGATTTAAACTAAAATTCCAATTTAATAAACTTGAAATAAAGTATAAAATTAAAATGTAAATTCCTCCTACTAATGCTCCATTTACAATTCCGTTCTTTTGCATCTTCATATTTCCAATAGAGCTTCCAATAAGTATACTAATTGCAGTTACTACTATTATCACAGGAGTTATTGTATTTTCATTAATATTTGTATAAGTTAATAAAACTGAAAATATCATTAGTAAAATAAAAGTAGTTATAAGTGATATTCCTATTCCTTTAGCAATGTTTTTAGATGTTTCCATTTTTACTATCATCCTTTCAATATATAAATTTAGTTAAAAATTAAAATTCGTATAATAAAATTGTAATTACTTTTCAACCTTTTATCTCTTTATTTAATTTATATTAAAACAAAAAAGAAATAGAACTTTTTATTTCTATTTCTTTTCTCACTTTTATATTTTTATTAATTCGTTTATAATAGCACTTATTATTTCTTCTCTTTCAAAGTCTTTCTTGAATTCTTCTTTTAATGATGTCGCAATTTCTTTTATTTCATCATCAAAATTATTTTCGTTTACATTAAATCCTATACTAATTAACAAATATTTTACCTGTTCACCTATTGTATGAATTTCGGTTAATATTCCACATATTTTTTTATTGTTTAGTAATAGGTCATTCGGTTCCTTTATTTCTAAATTATAATTGTATAATTTTTTAATCGCATTTTTTATTTTTTTTGCTAAATCTATTGTAATTCCTTCTAATTGCTTTGCTTTTACATTTGGCTTTAGAATTATTGTCATTGCTATGTTCTTTTCTTTTCCTGTATGCCACTTTCTTCCTTTTGTTCCTATTCCTCGTGTTTGCTTTTCGGCTATTATAATAGTTTTATTTTGTTTTTGTTCTGCTACTTTTTTTGCATAAATATGCGTAGATTCAATTTCTTTATAGTACTCTATAGTTATTTTTTTATCTATTTCTTGTTTTATTTTTTCTATATCTAACTTTTCCATCTTTGTTCCTTTACTTTATTCCATTTAGCTTTGATTATAATATTTTTCCTTCTTCTTGATACTATCCATCTCTTGTTGTGCAAATAATAATTGTCGTCTACAATTTATAGCATGATTAATATGCCAATTATTTATTCAAAGTCATAAAAATTTTATAATATTTTTATTAAAATGTCTACTATTTTTTGCCCTTTCCATCTAAAAACTATCCAATTAAAATGAACCCAAAAAATGTTCAATTTTTGGGTTCAGTATATTAATGGATAGTTTTTTATTTTTATATTTCTCTTCCCTTTATTATAAATCTTGTTACTCCTCCAGGATTACATGTAATAATAGTAGCTTCTTTCTTTCCTTCTGTATTTTGTTTTAAACAATCTAACTCTTTAGGCATACAAGTATATATATTATAGATTTTGTAATTTACTTTATTTAATGTTTTTCTATCAATTATATAAAACGTATCACCTACTTTTAATTCTAGTGCTCTTTTTAGCATACCTTTCCAATTATGACCACATATACAAAAATTTCCTACTTGATTTATATCAGGGCCATATAATTTAACTACAGATAATTTCAATGAATTATCCTCTGATACACTTAATATATCTTTACTTATATTTACTTTTTCTATTACAAGCCTTCCTAATACTTCGTATCCTCCCATTTTAGCTGGAATTTCGTTATCACTTTTTATATTTGTTTGCTCTTCTATAGTACTTTCCTGTATAGTATTTGTTTCATCTTCAGATTCTTTTATTTGCTCTTGTTTATTTTCTTCTATATTTTCTCCTTTGTCTTCTATTATTTCTTGCGTACTCATTCTACTTGCTTGACTATCATTTGTCTTTCTACTGCCTAATACTTTTAGTAGATTATTACTATATACTATATAAATAATACAAAAAATACTTATTCCTAAAAAAATACAATAAATTATTTTATTTTTTTCTTTTTTCATTTTAAATAAGCTCCTTCATAATTTACCTTTAGCTTTATTAAAGGAATATTATGAAAAATTACTAATATTTTTTATTTATTTATATATTTTTTTAAAATTATAGCTGCTGTAACAATTATTGATAAAATTGTTGCTACGATTGCTGCTATAGTTGTAGTTATAGCTGAACCTGTAGCTGGTAATTCTTCTATTGGTAATTCTTCTACTGGTAATTCTGGTTCAGGTTCTTCTGCAACAGGTGCCTCTACTACTTTAATTCCTACTTGTTGTATATTATATAATGCTGAGTCTGTATCTCCTGAATTATCTCCAGCAAGGAAGTTACTTACTTTTATATATTCTTGGTCTGTTGAGTTTCTTCCCTCTGTAATTCCTAATGCTTTAAATTGTAAATTTACTTCTGATATTTGACTTCCATTAGCTGATACAGTAAGTAAATCATCTTCTTGTGACACTGTAACTTGTGCTTGATTATCACCTAAATCAACATATCCAAAAATTTCTTGATCATAGAATAAATCAAATTGTACATAATCTGTAGGTTTATCTTGAGATACTGTTACTATAAATGTATCTCCTACTTTTGCTGTATCATCTGTTAAATCTGTTCTTATTTGAACTGTTGAACGATCTCTTGCAGTTACTGCAACAGAGACTTCTTTTGAGTAATATAGATGTGCATTTGTAGCTTCTTCTTCACTATTTCCTGATTTATAGTTTTCTATTTTAAACCAACTTGGAGAATTTTCTTCTGTTTCTGCTGTTGCCTTAAATAATAATGTTACATCAGTAATATCTGTTCCTGATGCTTTTACTGTAACTTTTCCTTCTGTAGAAGAATCTGCTTGGTAATTAGAATCTGCAGGTGCAACAAATTCAAAATGAGTATTATCATATGAGATTGTTGCTTCAACATAATTTGTTGGGTCTGTTTGTGCTAAAGATATATTAACTTTTCTTTCTACTGGTACACTTTCCTTATTTGCTTGTATACTTACTTTTCCTTCATATTTTTCCCTTGCTTGGACTCTAACTTGCATTACAGTATATTGACCTGCTTGTGCATTTTCCGAACTTTCTCCTGATTTAAATTCTGATACTCCAAAGTATACTCCATTTCCATATGTTGCTTTTGTTGCTTTAAATTTTAAACTTACACTTGATATATCTGCCTCTGCATGAGGAGCTGTCA
>CANPZT010000026.1 GCA_947589135.1 uncultured Clostridia bacterium
CTTTTATATCTACTTTCTTCTGCTGCATTTTGTGCTCTTCCGAAGCAACCCATCTTCTCCCGTTATTGTTCTTATTGCTACTCCTGCTAAAATTAGTAATATTATTATTGTTATTACTAGTGCTATTAGAGTTATACCTTTATTATTATCATTTACTAATACTTGTTTTTTCATTAGTTTTCCTCTTTCTATTTTTTTCTATAATTTTTGTCTTATGTCTATCTGTCTATACATTTAAATTATAACATTGTCTTTTTTGTTTGTAAATAATCTTTATATTACATTTTAATTACATTATCCCAATATAAATGATAATAATAAATTTCTAATCTATTATAAAAATAATTTTTTCAATATTTTATTGGTACTTTTATGTTTTAATATATTCTTATTTTATTTCATATCTATATAACTACTTTTTGGAAATATTATCTTAATTTCTGTTCCCTCATTTTGTATTGAATTTAGCTCTATTCCTATACCTATTTTATTGCATAGCTTTTTACATAAGTATAGCCCAATTCCAGTAGATTTTTTATTTAATATTCTTCCATTTGTCCCTGTAAATCCTTTTTCAAATACTCTTGTAATTTCACTTTCTTTAATACCCATTCCATTATCTTTTATATGTAAAACTATATTTTCTTTTCCTTTTTCTGCATATATTTCAATTTTTGAACTTTTATACTTTATACTATTTTGTATAATTTGATTTAATATAAAAACAATCCATTTACTATCTGTATTAACTTGTTTATCTAAGTCATGTGTATTAATATTTATTTTATCCTGTATTAATGAGGTTTTATTTTTCTTTATACATTCATTTACTATGTCTTTTAAGTTACTTTTTTTAATATAATAGTCTTTTTCTACTGTATTGCTCCTTGCATAAAATAAAGCTTGTTCAATATAATTTTCTACCTTATTTAGTTCTTCATCAATATTTTTAGTAACATCACTTTTATTATTTTCTATTATTAATTTACTTGTTGCTATTGGTGTTTTTATTTCGTGAATCCACATTTCTATATATTCTTTATAATCTTCTTGCTGATATTTATATTTATTTACATTCTCAATCATTGATTTATTAGTCTGCTCTAATATTTCTTTTAATATTTTTCCTTCATAAAAACTAGGATTATTAATAATTTCTGTTATCAAATATTTTTCTTCTAATTCACCTAACAATTTATAAATATTTCTGTAATATCTTTTTTTACCTAAATATTCAAAAATGATAGAAATAAAATAAAGTACGAATATGGTTATTGGAATATATATTTTAATAAAATTTCCAAATGGATATGCCAGCAAAAATATTTCTATAGTTGCAATACCAAAAGTAATTAGACATATTTGTAGTATTTTATCTTTTATAAAGCTATTAAATTTCATGTTATTTTCCTCCCAATCTTTATTTTTCATAAATTATTTTAGACTATCAATTAAATAAACTATTTATTATTTTGATTTTAGGATATATCCTTGTCCTCTCTTTGTCTCTAACAATTCTTTTAAATCTAATTCTTCTAATTTATTTCTTAATCGAGTTATATTTACTGTTAAAGTATTATCATCAATAAAACTTTCACTTTCCCATAAATAATCCATCAATTCTTCTCTTGAAACAATTTTATTTCTTTTTTCTGTTAGATATTTTAATATTTTAAGTTCATTTTTAGTTAATTCTATTTCTTTATTTTCCTTTATTATTGTACTATTTGATAAGTTAATTATATAGTCTTGTGCATTAATCTTATCTTGTTCTTTTTCCATATTACTTCTTCGTAGCAAAGAATTTGTTTTAGCAAGTAATATATGAATATTGAAAGGCTTTGTTATATAGTGATCTGCTCCATAATTTATACTTAACAATTCATCTATTTCATTATCTCTACTTGTTATTATTATGATTGGAACATTAGATTGTTTTCTAATTTCTTTGCATATATATTCTCCATCTGCTCCAGGTAAATTTATATCTAGTAGTATTAAATCTGATTTTGTCTCAATAATATCATGAATTGTATTATCAAATTTTTTTAATGTCTCTACTTTATACCCATTATTGCTAAAAAATATCTCTATTTCATTTCTTAACTTTTCATCATCTTCTACAATTAAGATTTTTTGCATAGCTACAACCTCCAAAAATAAATTATTTTAGTTATATAGTATATACTTATAATTGTCAATTATGAGTATGCTGTCAAATTATTTTTAAATAATAAATAACTTTAAGATAATAATATTTTTATATTTGAAAGTGAAATTGTGGGGACCGTTCAAAAATTCTCAAAAGTTTGTAAAAACTTTTGTTAGAATTTTTAGAATGGGGATAACGAAAAATATAAAAATATTATTATCTTGATTATTATTTTAAAATAAACGATTCTATAATTTATCTTAAAAGTTTTACATATTTTTTAAAATTATGTTTTAATTTTAAAAATTAGTGGTATAATTTTAAATAGTTACAAAAGAAGGAGATGATTTTTAATGTCAAACACAAAAGAGGAAGTAAATGTTGCAAAAATATATGGTCAAGAATGTATACTTCCTAAAGATGAGTTTATAAAGAAATATAACGTAGAAGAAAAACGGACTTTCATCTAAAATTGCAGATGAAAAACTACATAAGTACAGCTATAACGAAATAACTCAAAATAAACCTCAAAGATGGTATAACTATTTCTTTAGAAGTTTGTTTAGTCCTTTCAATTGCATTTTACTTGCAATTGTATTAATTCTGTTTTATACAGATGTATACTTAGCAGAAACTCCTAGTTATGCAAATATTATTGTTATTATTATTTTAGTTATGGCAAGTACATTATTAGAATTTTTTGAAGAATATCGTTCTAATAAAGCTGCTCAAAAATTAAAAGAGTTAGTTGCAACTACTACTACTGTTTTAAGAGATGGAAAAGAAACTCAAATTCCAATTAAAGAAGTTGTTTTAGGTGACATAGTAATTTTATCTGCTGGTAGCATGATTCCTGCTGATTTAAGAGTTATAGAATCAAAAGATCTATATGTTGGACAATCTTCTTTAACTGGTGAATCAGATGCTGTTAGAAAAAATGTAAATTCTGAACTTTCTATAGATGAGTTGGATAACATTTCAGATTTAGATACAATTTGTTTTATGGGAACAAATGTAATTAGTGGTTCTGCTAAATGTGTTGTAATTAAGACTGCAGATAGTACTTATTTTGGCAAAGTAGCACACACTATAACTACTGGAAAGCCAAAATCATCTTTTCAAACAGGAATAGAAAATATTAGTAGATTATTAATTAAATTTATGCTTGTTTTAACTCCTATAGTATTTATTTTAAATGCTTGGAAACATACTCCTATAACTGCTTTTACATTTGCAGTTGCAATTGCTATTTGTATTACTCCTTTGCTACTTCCTGTAATTACATCTTCAAGCCTTTCAAAAGGTGCGGTAAAGATGTCAAAAAAGAAAACTATAGTTAAAAAGTTAGATTCTATCCAAAATTTTGGTGCAATGAATATTTTATGTACTGATAAAACAGGTACTTTAACAGAAGATAAAATTGTATTAGAAAAATATTTAGATATAAACGGTGATGAAGACCTTCGTATTTTAAAACATGCATTTCTAAATTCTTATTTTCAAACTGGACTTAGAGGTAATATTGATGAAGCTGTTGTTTCAAGAGCATTAAAAAATGGCATGAGTCAATATATTGAAAAATATAAGTTAATAGATGAAATACCTTTTGATTTTTCTCGTAGACGTTTATCTGTTATCGTAACAGATGGAAGCAAAAAACAGCTTATCACAAAAGGAGCTGTTGAGGAAATTTTAAGTATTTGTACTATGGCAGATTATCAGGGAACAGTAACTCCTATTACAAAACAAATGAAAGATACAATAAGAAAAATTTCAAAATCTCTTAATCAAGATGGCTTAAGAGTAATTGCTGTGTGCCAAAAAAATGACATAAAAGATATTGAAGATTTTGGCATTGATAATGAGAAAAACATGGTACTTTTAGGTTTTATTGGATTTTTAGACCCACCAAAAGAAAGTGCAAAATCTGCAATAGAAAATCTAAATAATGCTGGAATACGAGTTGTTGTTTTAACAGGTGATAATGCTGAAGTTACAAAATGTATCTGTAAAAAAGTTGGAATTAACTCTAAAAGAATTGTAGAAGGAAATGAAATTGAAAAACTTAGCGATACTGCTATGTTAAGATTATTAAGAAATACTAACATTTTTGTAAAACTTTCTCCTATTCAAAAAGCTAGAATTGTAAGACTTTTAAAAGAAAGCGGAAATGTAGTTGGCTATATGGGAGATGGTATTAATGATGCTCCATCTCTAACTAATTCAGATGTTGGTATTTCAGTCGATACAGCAGTTGATATTGCTAAAGAATCTGCTGATATCATCTTATTAGAAAAAGATTTACATGTATTACTAGATGGTGTAACTGAAGGTAGAAAAACTTTTGGAAATTTGATGAAATATATTAAAATGGCTACGAGTTTCAATTTTGGAGAAGTTATGTCAGTAATTATTGCAAGTGTTGCTCTACCTTTCTTACCAGAAACACCAATTCAATTGTTAGTTGAAGGTCTACTTTATGATTTTGGGCAATTAACTTTACCTTTTGATAATGTTGATAAGGAATATTTACAAAAGCCTAGACAATTTAGTATAAAAAGTCTAAAAAACTTTATGCTATTTATGGGACCTTTAAGTTCTATATTTGACTTAATTGTATTTGCAAGTTTATGGTTTGCATTTAATTTAAGAGATGCTGCAACTTTCCAAACAGTGTGGTTCACTTATAGTATTGTTTCTAATCTTTTAGGAATGCATATTATAAGAACAGCTAAAGTTCCATTTATACAAAGTAATGCACATAAAATGGTATATATTTCTTCTATTTTGTTAAGTATTATCGGAATTATTGTTCCATTTACTTGGCTTGGTAATATAATTGGATTAGTTCCAATACCGCTACCTTATATGTCTATTATTATTGGAGTACCTATTTTATACTGCTTTGTTGCTCTTTTTGCTAAAAAGATTTATATTAAAAAATATGGTGAATGGATTTAACATATAGAAAAATATATAAATGGAAAAACTAGAAAGCCTTTTGATTTTGATAGCTTTCTAGTTTTTCTCTTTTGTTCCCGTGAAGCTATAGGCTTCCAAAGAGGGAATCATTTCTTTTGTTGAATACAGATTTTTTTCCGCAATTCGGCATCACTTATTAAATGCTCAACAATGTTGTTATACCTTAATATTTCGGAATTGGTTACCGTATTTGGATAATACAACATATTTGTAAAATCATACGTAACCGTTTCTAAAACATCCTTTGCTTGGTCATTCTCCAAGCTCGCTGTTTTTAGATTATCAATTGCTTCTTCTATACTATTCATTTAAAATTCCCTCCTTTCTATTGGGATAGGATATAAATTTATATCCATTCCGCAAATATTTAAGCGCAACATTTTTTATTTTACTCTATTTTTATCATATAGTCAAGTATAAAACAATGTCACTTTTTCTTCTCCAATAATATCTTTAAAAACTTTAATAATTTCTTCTGTTAAATAAATTTGTCCACATGGTTTTAATTCTTCTCCGATTTTAATTTGAACATTAATGTTGTTTTTATCTCCATTAAAAAATTTTATTGCTCCTCTTAATTTATCTTTTTCTTCTTCATTAGTATTTGTAATGTCAAGAGTTAATATTTGTACCTTATTTTCTCCAAAATTTTTGATATCATTTGCAATTATTGTAGTTGTATCATCTTCACGAATGCTTAATCTTCCATCTACTATTACTATATTTTCTTCTACTAAACTTTTTCCTGCTTTTAAATACGCATTTTCAAATACGATAATTTCTGCTGTACCATATAAATCTTCAATAGTTACAAATGCCATTATCTTATTATTTTTCGTGTATTTTTTCTTTACTGATGAGATAATACCTGCATATTTAACATTTTGCCCATCTTGATATTTAAATTTAGTATTAGAATTCATTAAGTTTGATTCTTCTTCATTCATATTTGAATTCATTTGTTCATCTATATTTCTTAATTCCATTGTATTAATTGTAGTTTGTGCCTCAATTTGGTTTCTTAATTTTTCTAATGGATGACCTGAAATATAAATTCCAAGCATTTCTTTTTCTAGTGATAATAGTTCTTTATTTGGTAATTCTTCATGTTCTTCAAATGTGTATTTAATTTCATTTAGTTCTTCTCTTTCTTCTTCTGTTCCTAAATCAAACATTGATACTTGGCCTTTAAATCCTTTTTTCTTTCCAGATTGAATGGTATCTATAATTGATTCAAAAGATGCTAATAATGTACTTCTTGTTTGTTCAAATTCATCAAAAACTCCTGCTTTTATTAGACTTTCTATACATTTTTTGTTAACTCCTTCTTCAGCAATTCTCTCACAAAAATCTGTAAAGCTTTTATATGGTCCGTTTTCATTTCTTTGTTTTACAATATTATTAACTGGAATTGTTCCAACATTTTTTATACTTCCTAATCCAAATCTAATTTTACCAATCTGACTATTCGCTATACTACTATTATTTTTGTTATCATTGTTGTCATTATTATTTATTTTTCCTTGAATAGTTTCATCTCTTTCAACTGTGAATTTTGTACTACTCTTATTGATATCTGGTTTTAATATTTGGATTCCAAGTGTTTTACATTCATCAATATATTGTGGTATTTTATCTAAGTTTCCTAAAAAACTATTCAGCGTTGCTGCCATAAATTCAGCTGGATAATAAGCTTTTAAATATGCTGTTCTATAAGCTACTACTGCATAACATGCTGCATGAGATTTATTGAAAGCATATTTTGCAAATTCTGCCATTTCATCAAATATCTTGTTAGCTGATTTTTCATCTATTCCATTTCTAACACATCCTGGAACAATTACATTTCCATTTTCATCTACTTGTCCATGGATAAAAATTTCTCTTTCTTTTGCCATAACATCTAATTTTTTCTTACCCATAGCACGTCTTACTAAATCTGCCCTTCCGCAAAGAATATCCTGCTAAATCACGTACTATTTGCATAACTTGTTCTTGGTATACCATACATCCATATGTAACATTTAGAATTGGCTCTAAGCTTGGATGTGTGTATTCATTATGTCCTGGATGTAATTTTCCTTTTATATATCTTGGTATTTGGTCCATAGGTCCTGGTCGATATAAAGAAACTCCTGCTATTAAGTCTTCTAAACAATCTGGTTTTAATTCCTTCATGAAATTAGTCATTCCTTGAGATTCAAATTGGAATATTCCACAACTTTTTCCTTCTTGCCATAATTTATAAACTTTTGGATCAGCCATTTCTTTATCAAACTCTACATCTATTCCCCTATTTTGTTTTACTAAATCAATAGTATCTTGTATTACTGTTAGAGTTCTTAACCCTAAAAAGTCCATCTTTAATAAGCCTAATTCTTCTAAAGTTGTCATTATATATTGAGTTGATATTTGACCATCACGTACATATAAAGGAACATAAGTATCTACTGGGTCTTTAGTTATAACAATCCCGGCAAGCATGAGTTGAAGCCTGTCTTGGCATTCCTTCTAATCCCATTGCAATATCCAAAACTTTTTTTACTGTTTCATCTGTTTCATATAAATTACTTAATTCTTTGTTTTGTTCAATTGCTTTTTTTATAGTAATGTGTAATTCGTTTGGTATCATCCTTGCTAGACTATCCGCTTCTGAATAAGGCATGTCTAAAACTCTTGCTACATCACGAATTACCATTTTTGCTGCCATTGTTCCAAATGTAATAATCTGAGAAACATGGTCATGTCCATACTTTTCAGATACATAATCAATTACATCTTGTCTACGTTCATAACAAAAATCAACATCAAAATCAGGCATACTAATTCTTTCAGGATTTAAAAATCTTTCAAAAAGTAATCCATATTTTATTGGGTCAATATCTGTAATTTCAATTGCATATGCAATAATAGAACCTGCACCAGAGCCACGACCTGGTCCTACTGGTATTCCATTTGTTTTTGCATAATGTATAAAATCCCAAACAATTAGAAAATAGTCAACATATCCCATTTTCTGAATTACGCCTAATTCATACTCTGCTCTATCTAATATTTCTTTGGATGGATTTTCTCCATATCTTTTTTTAATTCCATCATCACATAATTTTTTGAAATAATCATAGTGTGTTGGAAATTCTTCTGGTACATCATAATTCGGAAGGATAGTATGTCCAAATTCAAATTCTACATTACATTCTTTTGCTATTTTTACTGTATTTTCAATAGCATCTGGAAATGCCTTAAAATATTCACTCATTTCTTCAGGAGATTTTACATATAACTCATCTGTATCAAATCTCATTCTGTCCATATCACTCATTCTTTTTCCTGTTTGAATACAAAGCAATACTTCATGATTATAAGCATCTTCTCTTTTTAAATAATGAGCATCATTTGTTGCAACAAGTGGAATATCTAATTTTCTAGCTAAAGCTACTAATCTTTGATTTGCTAGAACTTGCTCCTTAATACCATTATTTTGAATCTCTATATAATAATCTTTACCAAAAACCTTTTTATGCCATAGGGCAATTTCTTCTGCTTTTTCATTCTGACCATTTAATAAAGCCTGATTTACACTACCTGCTAAACAAGCACTTAAACAAATAAGTCCCTCATGATATTTTTCTAATACTTCTAAATCAATACGAGGTTTGTAATAATACCCTTCTGTAAAACCAATTGAAACTAATTTACTTAGATTTTTATAACCTTCATTATTTTTGGCTAGTAAAATTAAGTGATTATATTTATTATCAATATTAGGTTCTTTATCAAAACGGGAACGAGGTGCAACATAAACCTCACAGCCAATTATAGGTTTTACGCCCTCTGCCTTACACGCTTTATAAAAATCAATTGCACCATACATAACCCCATGGTCAGTAATAGCAATTGAATCCATACCTAATTCTTTTGCCCTTTTAGGCAAATCTTTTATTCTATTTGCTCCATCTAATAAACTAAATTCACTATGTATGTGTAAGTGAACAAAATTAGACATCCTTTTCTCCTCTCTTATGGATTAGGGAACGTTCCTTAAAATCCCTTTTTGGATGGATTAAGGAACAGTCCTTATTTTATTTTCTATCCTTCTATATCTTTGTATGATTATATCATGTTATTTTTGAAATTACCATAATCTTATAGTAATAGTTTTAAATTAATTTAGGTAAAAAATATATTATACTAATTGCTTTCAATTGATAATATTTAATTTCAATTTCAGAATTTTAATATTTAACCCAGATAGAAACTGATTTTCCTTTTACTTTAAAATTTCCATATCCTTCTTCATCTATAATAATTTCATCTTCACAATTTCCTAAAGCATCAATAAATTTCTCTCCTACATGTTGTGAACCTATGTACATTCTTTTTTCTCCATCAAATCTATTAGAAATTACAACTGCCAAACCTGATTTCATATGTGTATTTTCTCCTTCACATGTCCACCCAATATAATTAGGATTGTCAAAATAATCATGTTGTACTCCATATGTTTTTTCTTTTCTTAATTGCATTATAGTTTTTAATTCCTCTAATGGTTCTATATTATCATGTGGTATGCCATAAAAATCTCCATAAAATACACAAGGGTATCCTTCATTTCTTAATAAAATGATGCTATATGCAGCTGGTTTAAACCATCTCTCTACAAAACTTTGTAAACTTTGACCTGGTTGAGTATCATGATTGTCTACAAAAGTTACCGCCATGCTTGGATTTTCCTTTACTAATGTACTCTCCAATATTTTTGACAAATCATAATTTTCGTCTTTTGATGCTGCTTCAAAATTATAGTGTAATGGTACATCAAATAATGATATTTTTCCTTCTGTTTCTGTAATATATCTATGTAATTTGGTTATATCTCCGCTCCAATATTCTCCTACTGTAAATAGCTCTCTTCCTGTTTCATCTCTTAAATTTTGTATCCAATCTTTATAAAAAAATGCTGGTATATGCTTAATTGCATCTAAACGAAATCCATCTACTTTTGTTGTTTCTAAATACCATTTTCCCCATTTTGTACACTCTTCTACTACTTCTTTGTTTGTAAAATCTATATCTGCTCCCATTAAATAATCATAATTTCCAAATTCTTCATCAACAGCTTCATCCCAATTTTTATCTTTAAATTTAAATATAGCATTTTGTTTTGAATTTTCATCATAATCGATTCCATCAAAATGAGTCCAATTCCATTCAAAATCAGAATATTTATGCTTTCTACCTGGAAATGTGTATTTAGTTGCAACTCTTACTACTTCTTGATTTTCAATCAACTGATTATGATTTCCCCAATCCACCTTTGTTGCAGGAATTGTTTGTAACATATCTGCTCCCATTTTGTGATTTAAAACAATATCTGCATAACTTTCAATTCCATTTTGTTTTAAAGCAGTAATACAATTTATATATTCATCTTTTGAACCATATTTAGTTTTTATTGTTCCTTTTTGATCAAATTCTCCTAAATCATAAACATCATATACTCCATAGCCTACCTCATCCTTTCCTCCAATGCCTTTGTATGCAGGTGGAAGCCATAATGAAGTTATTCCAAGCTTTGATAAATTTTCTGCTTCTTTTGCTACTTGATTCCATAAGTCTTGATTGCATTCCATATACCATTCAAAATATTGCATCATAATTCCATTTATTTTTTTCATTTTTTATCGTTCCTTTCTTGCTTCACTCTGAAATATACATATTTATAAAATTTAATTGTTTGCAAATTCTTAATTCTTTATATTTTTTTATTCTACATTATTATATAATACTTTTTTCTTTTTTCAAGATAAATTACTATTCTGAAGAATATTATTTTATGAATTAATAAATTTAAAATTATGTTAAAACACTAATAGAACAAAGATAATAATATTTTTATATTTTTTTCGTTATCCCCATTCTAAAAATTCTAGCAAAAGTTTTTACAAACTTTTGAGAATTTTTGAACGGTCCCCACAATTTCTCTTAAAAATATAAAAATATTATTATCTTGGAATGAATAGATTATTATTTATGTATTAAAATCAATTAATTACTAAACTACTGCTATTTGACAATTCAATTTTATTTTTTTATAATAATTATTTGAAAGGAAGCGTTGTCAATGAATTTTGAATATGAAAGAAGAATTAATTATTATGAAACTGATAAAATGGGAGTTGTACATCACTCAAACTACATTCGTTTTTTAGAAGAAGCTAGATGTTACATGCTAGATGAAATGGGAATTCCCTATTCTTATCTTGAAGAACAAAGAATTATGATTCCTGTATTAGGAGTAAATTGTTCTTTTAAACAACATGTTACTTTTGATGATATTATTGTAATTAAACCTATTATAAAAGATTTTAATGGTGTGCGTTTAACTGTTAATTATAATGTAACCAATAAAGCTACTGGTGATGTTGTTCTTACAGGAGAAACTAAACATTGCTTTACAGATACAAACTTAAGACCATTAAGATTGCATAAATCTTTTCCTGATATCTCTGATAAATTCATGGCACAAAAAGAAAATTAATATTTTTCCAAAATACTTTATCTTTTTTTTAAACTATGATACAATACAATAAATTTTGTAAGTAATTGTCAAAAGATGAATGGAGGAAAAAATATGGAATTTAATAAATGTAGTAGATGTGGTAATTTTTATGTATCAGGTGGTGCTGTATGCCCTAAATGTAGTACAAAAGATGGATTTGAACTTTCAACTTTCAAATCTTACCTTCAAGAAAATGGCTTTGGAGAATCTTTAGATACTATTTCTGGTCAAACAGGAATTTCAGTTAGAAACCTAAATAGATTTATGGGATATGAAGAAATAAAAGAATATCAAAGTCAATACCAGAATAATTCAAAAACTGGTAACAATGGAAATATTGGAGTTACTTTCAATTAATATTTTACAATAAATATCATAACATTATAAATTATTAGCTATAAGAAAGGATTAATAAAATGGAAAACGTTTTTAATATTTTAGAAGAAAGAGGATATATTGAGCAGATGACTCATCCAAGAGAAATCAAAGAGTTATTTGAAAAGGAATCTGTTTCTTTTTATATAGGAATTGACCCTACTGCTGATAGTTTGCACGTAGGTCACTTTGTTTCTTTAATGGTTGCTAGCCATATGCAAAAATGTGGTCATAAGCCAATTATTTTAGTTGGTGGAGGTACTGCAACAATTGGAGATCCTACAGGAAAAACTGATATGAGAAAAATGCTTTCTCGTGAAGAAATTAATAATAATGTAAAAAGCATAAAAAAGCAAATTGAGAAATTTGTTAGTTTTGAGGGAGAAAATGCTGCTATTATTGTTAATAATGCAGATTGGCTATTAGATTTAAAATTTGTTAATTTTGTTCGTGACATTGGAAGTTTATTCTCTGTTAATAAAATGCTTGCAGCAGAATGTTATAAACAGAGAATGGAAACAGGATTAACATTTTTCGAAATGAGTTATATGTTAATGCAATCTTATGATTTTTTACATTTGTATGAAGCATATGGCTGCAAATTACAAATAGGTGGAAATGATCAATGGTCTAATATCATTGGTGGTGTTGAGTTAATTAGAAAAATTGGAAAAGATGATTCTTTTGGTCTAACATTTAAACTTCTTACAACAAAAGAAGGTAAAAAAATGGGTAAAACAGAAAAAGGTGCTTTATGGTTAGATGCTAATAAGACATCTCCTTATGAATTTTATCAATATTGGAGAAACATGGAAGATAGTAGTGTTGAAAATGTTTTAAAAATGCTAACATTTTTACCAATGGAAAAAATTCAAGAATTATCTTCTTTAAAAGATGAAAAAATTAATGAAGCAAAAAAAATAGCTGCATTTGAAATTACTAAATTAATACATGGAGAAGAAGCAGCACAAAAAGCCGAAGAAGCTTCAAATGCTTTATTTGGTGGTCAAGGAAGTCTTGAAAATATGCCAACTATAAAAGTAGATAATATTAATATTTCTATTGTTGATGCTATTATATTAACAAATATTGCACCTTCAAAAGGTCAAGCAAGAACGTTAGTTAATCAAGGTGGTATTTCACTAAATGATGAAAAAATAACAGATGTAACATATCAATTATCAGGTAAAGATTTTTCAGATGGTTATGCTATTCTAAAAAAAGGAAAAAAAGTATTTTATAAATTAGAAAAATAATTTTTAACTAAACGAGTATTTCAGCATCGAAATACTCGTTTTTTATAATATAAGATTTTAAAATACATTATGATATATTTTTATCTACTCTTTTCCACAATTTCTACAATATCTGCGATATATTCTCCAATAACTGGAATATTCAGTGTAACAATTTTTTGTAGCAAGATAACTAAAACTGCTGTAATAATTGTTACACCAATTCCAATACCAACTCCTCTAAAAATTCCAGCAATTAAATTTCTTTTTATAATTTCTTTTCTACTTCCTAAAATATAAGATAATTCTACTAAATTTCCTTCTTGTAAAATTCTTGTTAATTCTTCAACAGATTGATTTAAAATACTCATTCTCTTTTTTTCAAACATAAAAGCTCCATTCCGTGGTATTAGCGAATTTCTGCTATATAATTTCTATAATTTCTTATATAACTAAGTTAATACAAATTTTTTTGATGCAATAAAAATAACTCTTTTCTATTGTATCAAAAAATCCACTTATTATTATAGTGGATTTTTTTTTCTTTTTTATTCGCTTATATTTGTATTAATATTTACATTTTCTGAATTAGTTATATGATTTTCATTTATAGAATTAGTATTTGTAACATTCATTTTTTCTAATTCTTCTTTCTTTTTATCTTCTTCTTTTTTTACTGTTTCTAGAGAAGATATTAAGTCTTGAAGCTTTTTAATATCTTTACCCATCATTTCCCAATCGCTATTATTACTTGAATTTGTTAAATTATCATTTGCCTTTATTATTGCTTCTATAAGTCCTTCCACATCTTCTGTATTTTCAATTTCAATGTCTACTGCATA
>CANPZT010000027.1 GCA_947589135.1 uncultured Clostridia bacterium
TTCTACCAAAACCTAAACCTGTATATTTATCAGTATTTTTAAGAAATAGGATTTTTTAAATCCATTTAGATTTTGAGTCTGCCCCGTCTACCAATTCCAGCACACCGGCAAATATATATCATTACTGATATATATTATCATATCCACAAATATTTGTCTAGTACTAATTAAAAATTAAATTTCAGTCAAGATTTATATTCTAATTCTTTGTCCTGGAAAAATCAAATTTGGGTTACTTATATTATTAACCCTTACTAAATATTGTACAGAAACTCCATACAATCTTGCTATTTGTGATAAAGTATCTCCTCTTCTTACAATATAAGTAAATCTAGTTGTATTCGTATTACTTACAGTTTGCTCAACTGGCTGATTTAATGTTGTATTGCTACTATCTGTAATTCTTAACTTTTGCCCTGGAAAAATTAGATTTGGATTTTGTATATTATTTATTTCCACAATACTAGCTACTGTTACTCCATACGCTGCTGCTATTTGTGATAAAGTATCTCCTCTTCTTACTGTATAAGTAATACTTCCTGCACCTCTTGTTTCACTTCCATTTACAGTAGAATTTGTTAATATTCTTAAAACTTGCCCTGGAAAAATTAGATTTGGATTAGCTATATTATTGATACTTGCTATTTCTTGTACAGTTGTGCCATACATTTGAGCTATTTCAGACAATGTATCTCCACTTTGTACTGTGTAGAACATAGATTGTGTATTTATTGTTTCATCATTATTATCTACTTGTGGTAATTGTGATGTTTCTCCTAAAAATATTTCTCTTGTATATATATCTCTATCTACATTTCCATTAATTCCTGGTACAACTCCTCTATCTGTGTATTGTTGTCCTTGCCATGTTTGCCAATTTGTTTCTATATTTTCTAGCTGTATATAATCGCCATAATAAGCAATCCATAGTGGATAATTTTCTGCTAATTCTCTACTAAATGTATCTCTACTATTACTTAAATCACTATAAATTATCACTTCTTTATTTGTTAATCTTCTTACACTTTCTAAAAATACTTGTGCTATGTTATTAATTTCAGCAACACTAACTCCTCCAAATACTTCATAATCCATCGCTAGTTTACAATCTGGGATTTTTCCAGCTATTACTGATGAAAAAAAACGTGCTTCTTGTTCTGCTTCTGCTGTATTAGTGGCTGTTAAAAAATGATAAAATCCTACTTTCAGTCCATTTGCTTTTGCATTTTCATAGTTAATATCAAAATATGGATCTTTAATATTATTTCCTTGACTTGCTTTAATATAGACGATTTCTATTCCACTTGCTCGTACTCTACTATAATCTATGTATCCTTGCCAATCGCTAACATCAATTCCTTGATATTCCGGTTCTGAAATTGGTGTTAATGCATATACCATACTCGTATTTATAAAGAATAATAGTGTTATTATCACACTATATATAAATATATTTTTTAATATTTTCATAATAAAACTTCTATCCCTTCTTTCTAACTAAATTAGTATATTATATGAGATAGAAGCTTTTTTGTTATTTTATTCATTTTCTATTAAGTCATATTCTAATAGATTTATAGTTTTAATTTTAACAGATGAAAAATCATTATCATCATTAAATTGCACTATATTAAAAGAATCTTTATTCTGTAATTCTAATTTTATTTTAGATGTGTCAATTAAAATTTTTGTTGATAAGTCTTGTCCAACTGGTAAAGTTTTATTTTGATTATCGTAAAAAATTCCATTTGTATAGCTAATTGCATTTGTTCCTTCTTTTAAGTTTATTTTATAAAAATTTATTTTGCTATTTTTATAATTATTTATAACTTCTTTAATTTCTTGTTCTGGATTAATATTAAATAAATTAATTTTTTGATTGTCTAGTTCTTCTCCTCCAATTGCTTTATAGACTGGTAAATCTTCTGGAACCACTACTTTTTCTAATGCTTTTGCAATATTACTTACTACTTTTTCTAATGCTAATTTATATCCTAATTGATTTGTATTTTTATTAATTTCTAAAATATTAAACTTATCTTTTGGTATTTCTCTGTGTTTATGATTTTTTATTTTAGAAACTTTAGTACTATCTTGTGCAATTCCTCCAAATATATCAAATTCTTCATCATTTTCTAGAGATTTTTCTTCTACTGCTTGTTTTTTCATTTCCTTTAAATTGATTTCTATATCTTTTGGTGTAATATCATTTTCCTTTGTTTTATTTAAAATTTCTAATACATCAGTAGTAGTAAGATATATACTATCTGTTTCTTCTTTTGTTAATATCTTTCTTTGCATTTTATCCATTGTACTACCTAATTTTTCAATATCTTCTTCGTAATCAAATACTTTTGTTATTTTTTTAATTACATTTATTTCTTCCGCTTCTCCCTCTGGAAGAGTTGCTACTTCATCTTTATTACTATATTTCCAAAATTCAAATATGCTTTTTTTATGACTATCAATTTCTTTAATAAAAGCTGTTGCATTTTCAATTTTCTTCTTCATATTCTTACTTTTTAATTTTAAAGAATTTATGTCCATAACTAAATTTTTTAGTTCAGTTTCTTTATCTTCTAATGTCTTATATAATTCTATAATCTCTTCAATGGTATAATTATCCTTTTGAATTTTTCTTTTTTTCATTGGTTCATCGTCATTGTTTTCTTGTTTATTATTATTTAATGTATTGTTTATTTCTTCTGTTTGTTTCTTTTTATTTTTTTTGCTCTTTCCACTATATTTGAAATAATATTTGAATTTTCCAAAAAATGTTTTTTTACATTCTAGGAATGTAGAAATTTGTTTTTCTTTTGCTAAATATTCAATTTCTTGTTCTGCAATTTCTATCTTTAATTCTTTTAATTTTTCTTTATCTTTTTCTATTAATTTTGTCGTACTTTCTTCTTTTTCTTGTCCTATATGATATTCTTCATTAAGCCATAATGCAATATCTTTGTATTCTACTTTTCTGTTTTCAATATAAAATTCTATTGCTCCTTTTTTATTTATGTTTGTTTTAAATTCAAAATAATGTGGCAATTCTGTTTGCAAAATAAACATTGCTTTTAATAATTTATAAAATTGATTTGCTTGTATTGGGTCTTCTAATTTAATTTTATATGGACTTTTTATTTTCTCATATACTTCTGTGTCCCCTACTATATGAATACTTAAATTGTTATCTTTATCATATACTTCATAAATTAGTGGCCAATCTTTTGTAAATAACCACATATAATTTTCTATATCTTCAAATTCAGATTTTTTAAAGAATTTTGAACTATATTCTATACTTCTTACTGGCACAAATATCTTACCTGTTCTTCTTTTTTCCAATTGTTTCTTTAACAAAAAGAAGAAGGTTGAATAGTCTGAATCTTCTGTTGGCACCAACATAAAATACTGGTCTGTTGTTTCTGAGTAATAAATTTGCCATAAGTAATTTCCTTCAAATTTTACTTTAAATGGAATATGCTTATTTAAATTAGCTTGTTCTTCTGAAATCTCTTCTACATTTTCTATTTTCATTTGCCTTAACATGTTTAAAAATGTTGTATGTTTCAAGAAGTTTTCTTCGCTTTTATTATCTAAATAATCTACTAATGGACTTGCTTTTTTATATTTTTCTTCTATCGGATCTAATCTATTTGAAGGTGATAATAAAATTTGTATATCTTTTATTGGTATATATCTATATTGTTTATATTGCTTTTCGTCATATGTTTTTGGAATTCTAAATTTTAGATTTTTTACATCTTTAATCGTTTTTGGTAATGCATCTAAATCAAGTCCTAAATATTCAAGCTTTTGTTCCATAGTATCTTTTTTTATTCCTTTTGGCATATTCTTCTCCTTTCTGCTATTATATCTATTTTATTATTTCATAAAAATTTTTAAATTCGTATCCTTGTTCTCTTATATAATTAATAATTTGTCCTAATGCATCTGATGTTACTTTTTTTGCAGGTGCATCATGCATTAATATTACTATACTATTTTTTCCGTTAGTAGTTTCTTGTAATCTTTGTAGTTCAAATTCTATTGATAAATTGTTTGTCTCTGCATCTCCTGTTAGTGCATTCCAATCTACATGCATAATGTCATTTTGTTTTAATAACTCATTTGCTTCGCTCTTTATTTGTGCATATTTTCCTCCAACTAATCCTCCAGGAAATCTAAATAGATGAGAATTATATTCTGGAACTTGAATTGCTTGTCTTACTGCATTATTACATTGTGTATATTCATCTAATACAGCTTGTGGTGTTGCATAAATAGATGAATATTGATGTGTATAACCATGATTTGCTATATAATGGCCTTCTTCATACATCCTTTTTACCATATCTGGCATTTGTTCCACTCTTGAACCTAAAACAAAAAATGTTGCCTTTATATTGTTTTGTTTTAAAGTATCTAATATTTGTGATGTTACAGAAGATGGTCCATCATCAAATGTTAAAAATGCTCTTTTTGTTTCAGAGTGATAAATATTTTCAATATTATCCTTTCCGAACTTGTGTTAATTTTGGAATTTTTTCTTGTTTTTTTCTTTCTTTTTCTGCTTCAATTTCTGCCTTTTTCTGTTCTTCTTGATATAAAATTGATTGTAATTGTGTTTCATATTGTTTATATACTTTATATGAATTAATTGTTTTTATACAGTGTTTAATTGTTAATATCAAACATATTCCTACTACAACAAATCCTAATATAATTAAAATTTTCTTTTTACTAATTTTTTTTGGTATATTTATTTTATAGATATCTAGCAATTCTGTTTGATTTTCCATTTTTAACATCCCTTTTTTAATTCATTTTTATTTACTTGTATTTTTCCAATTTTTATATTTATTTTTTCATAGTATTTTTTAGATATTCTATTTCTTCTTCAACATTAAGTCTCATAAAAATAGGTTCTCCCTTTTCTATTACTTTAATGTTTTCTAATTGTGTATAATCTTTTAAAGATTTCCATTGTTTTAACTCATCATTTTGAATTCCTATTTGTCTTAATATGTTATTTGATGTATTTTCCATAAATGGTCTAATTAATATTGCTATTTTTCTTAAATTTTCAATTAAATGGTACATACTTGATTTTAATTTTTCTTGATTTTCTTCTTCTTTTGCTAATGCCCATGGCATTGTTTCATCTATATATTTGTTTGTTCTAGAAATTAAATTCCATATCTCTTGCAGACTATTTGCAATTTCATATTCATTTAATTTTTCTTCAAATTTTTGTATCTGTTTTAAACTATAATCTTCTAATTCTTTATCTGCTTCGTTTGGTGTTCCTACATAATTTGGTACATTTCCTCCAAAGTATTTATTAACCATAGATATTGTTCTATTTAATAAATTACTCAAGTCATTGCACAAATCAAAATTATATCTTTCAATAAATGCTTCTGGTGAAAATATTCCATCTTGTGAAACTGGCATTTCTCTTAATAAGAAATATCTCGTTGCATCAAGTCCATATCTTTCTATTAATGTTTCAGGATAAATTACATTTCCTTTTGACTTAGACATTTTTCCGTCTTTCATCATAATCCAGTTATGAACTAATATTGTTTTTGGTAATGGTAGATTTAACGCCATTAAAAAGATTGGCCAATAAATTAAATGAAATCTTGCAATATCCTTTCCCACTATTTGTAAATCTGCAGGCCAGTATTTTTTAAATTTTGTTTCATCTTCTGACATATACCCCAATGCTGTAATATAATTTGTTAAAGCATCTACCCATACATAAATAACATGTTTTGGATCTTTTAATACTTTTATTCCCCAGTCAAAAGATGTTCTAGTTACACATAAATCTTCTAACCCTGGTTTAATAAAATTGTTTATCATTTCATTTTTTCTATAATCTGGTTTTATAAAATCAGGATGTTCTTCATAGTATTTTAATAGTCTATCTACATATTTTTTCATATTGAAAAAGTATGCTTCTTCTTTCATTGGAACAACTTCTCTCCCACAATCTGGGCATTTTCCATCTACTAATTGTGATTCAGTAAAAAATGTTTCACATGGTACACAATAAAGCCCTTCATATTCTCCTTTATAAATGTCTCCTTGCTCCATAAATTTATCAAAAATTTTTTGAACTATCTTTTCATGTCTTTCTTCTGTAGTTTGTATAAAATCATCATAATTTATATCCATTTTGTTCCATAGTTCTTTTGCCATTTTTGCCATTTCATCTACATATTCTTTTGGCGTTTTTCCTAACTCTTTTGCCTTAGTTTCTATTTTTTGCCCATGCTCATCTGTTCCTGTAAGCATATAACTATCTTCACCTTTTAGAATATGATACTTTTTTAAACTATCTGCTAATACTGTTGTATATGCAGTTCCTATATGAAATCTTCCACTTGGATAGTAGATTGGTGTTGTTATATAAAATTTGTTATCCACTTTTTTCACTCCCATTCAGCTTTAAAAATTTTCTTTATTTTATATTTTTTATTATCAATTTTATTTTTTCCATTTGATAGAAATATATTATCACAAATTTTGAAATTTGCCAAGGGGATTTTTAAGGTTATAAAGGGGAATTCTATTATATCTCCTATTTAATAATATAATCAAAGATATCAAAAAATCAGTTATAAATAATTATAATATTTATAGCTGATTTTTTTCACTATTCATCTTTTGTAGTATTAATCTTCAATAGCTTAAATATTTCTACAATAATAATTGGAGCAAAGATTAATATTATTAACTCTAGTATATTAGCTGTTGGTAATATTGGAATACTGAATATTGTTCTTAATGCTGGTATTCCTAATATAATAAGCATTAAAGCTGCTGATACTAATACTGCAAGTATTAATTTGCTGTTGTTAAATATATTAGTTTTAAATATTGATTTTTTATTGTTTCTTACATTAAATACATGCACTAATTCTGATAATGCTAAAGTTACAAATGCCATTGTTTGACCTACTTCTATTTTTGATTGGTCTAATGTTAATCCATCAATTGCTTTAGTTGTTGTTCCTAGTCCTATCATAAATGCTGAAAGTGTTAGTAATCCTATCATAATTCCTTGATAAATGACTCTCCATGTCATTCCTTTTGTAAATACTCCTTTTCCTGGCTTTGATGGTTTTCTTTTCATAATGTCACTATTTGCTGGATCAAATGCTAAGGCTAATGCTGGAAGTGAGTCTGTTACTAAATTAATCCATAAAATATGAATTGGTAATAAAATTTCTAAATGGCTAATATCTGTTATTCCAAACCATTTTGCAAATAATGGTGTAAATAATGTTGCTAAAAATAGTACAACTATTTCTCCTACATTGCTTGATAATAAGAATTGTATTACTTTTAAAATATTGTCATAAATTCTTCTTCCCTCTTCAACTGCTGATACTATTGTTGCAAAATTATCATCTGTTAAAATAACATCTGCTGCTTCTTTTGCTACATCAGTTCCAACTACTCCCATTGCACAACCAATGTTGGCTGTTTTTAAAGCCGGACTATCATTTACTCCATCTCCTGTCATAGCAACTATTTCTCCATTTTTTTGCCATGCTTTTACTATTCTTACTTTGTGTTCTGGTGATACTCTTGCATATACAGAGTATTTTCTTACATTTTTCTCTAATTCTTCATCAGACATTTTTTCTAATTCTAGTCCTGTTATTGCTTCTTCATCTTTTTCTAAAATTCCTAGTTTTTTAGCGATTGCTGATGCTGTTATTTTATGGTCTCCTGTAATCATTACTGTTTTTATTCCTGCTGTTTTACATTTTTCTACTGCTTTTTTTGCTTCTTCTCTTGGTGGATCTATCATTCCAACCATTCCAATAAATATTAATTCACTTTCAATATTTTCTAATTCTTCTTTTGTTGGTTTATGATCTATTTCTTTATATGCACATGCAAGAACTCTTAGTGCTTCTTTTGCCATATTTTCGTTATGTTCTCTAATTGTTTCTGCATAGTTTTCTATATCTTGCTTAATTTCACCATTTTCTAAATATGAATTACATCTTCTTAATAGTTCGTCTACACCACCTTTTGTGTATACAAAATAATTTCCATTTACTTCATTTATAGTTGTCATTAATTTTCTATCAGAATCAAATGGAACTTCTTCTAATCGTGGCATTCTGTCATAAATTGATGGGTCAAAATCTAGTTTAAATGCCATATCTACTAATGCTGTTTCTGT
Organism: uncultured Clostridia bacterium; assembly: GCA_947589135.1. Taxonomy (GTDB): domain Bacteria; phylum Bacillota; class Clostridia; order TANB77; family CAG-508; genus CAG-269. The sequence continues at coordinate 8,210 of CANPZT010000027.1, forward strand.
TGGATCTCCTGTTAGTTCTCCATTATTTCCTATTTTTGTGTCATTACATAGCATATTAGCATAAACTAATTTTTTTATATCTTCATTAATATCTTCTTCTTTATATTCTGATAAATCTTTTGTTTGATTATTTATGAATATTCTTTCTACTGTCATTTTATTTTGTGTTAATGTTCCTGTTTTGTCAGAACAAATTACTGTGCTACTTCCTAATGTTTCAACTGCTGGTAATCTTTTCACAATGGCATTTTTCTTTACCATTTTTTGTACTCCTATTGCTAAAACAATTGTTGAAACTGCAACTAAACCTTCTGGTATTGCTGCTACTGCTAATGAAACTGCTGTCATAAACATATGGATTACTTCTTTTCCTTGGATTAGTCCTACAGCAAAAATAAATACACATATTGCCAAAGCTGCTACTCCAAGTGTTTTTCCTAGTTTATTTAATTTTTCTTGAAGAGGAGTTATTTGTTCTTCTGTAGAATCTAGCATTCCTGCAATTTTCCCTACTTCTGTTGTCATACCTGTTTCAACTACTATTCCCTTTCCTCTTCCATATGTTACTAAACTAGATGAAAATAACATATTTACTCTATCACCAATTCCAATGTCTTCTTCTTCAATCTTGTTTGTAGTTTTTTCTACTGGAACTGACTCTCCTGTTAATGAAGATTCTTGTGATTTCAAATTAGCTGCTTCTATTATTCTTAAGTCTGCTGGAATGTAGTCTCCTGTATCTAAAACTACAATATCTCCTGGTACTAATTCTTTCGCTGGTACTACTATTACTGCTCCATCTCTTACTACTTTTGAAGCATGGTCTGTCAATTTTTGCAAAGCTTCTAAAGACTTCTCTGCCTTTGCTTCTTGTGTTACTCCAATAATAGCATTTACTATTACAACAATTAAAATTATAATTGTATCTGTAATTCCTTCTCCTTCTGCTACTCCTACGATTCCTGATACTATTGCTGCAATTATCAAAATAATAATAGAAAAATCTTTAAATTGCTCTAGAAATTTTTGAAATAATGATTTTTTCTTTTTTGCTTTTAATTCGTTTAGTCCATATTTTTCTTGCCTTTTCTTTACTTCTTCACTTGTTAATCCTTTTTCAATATTTGTGTTTAAAGCTTTTTCTACTTCTTGTAAATTTTTGTTATACCATTTGTTGTCTTGTAATTTACCATTTTGTAATTCATCGTTTTCCAATTTAAATCAACTCCTTCTTTATATTTTTCAAAATATTAAACAAAAAAACTTTTAAAAGGATTTTATTTTTCCTTTTAAAAGTCTCGCCAACTATAAGCATATAGCTTACTAACCAGATACTTTTGTATCGCGATTGTTGATTAGTAATTTTAAGCTACTCCCTTTTAATTTTATATAATGATTATATTAAAAAATATTTAAATTATTACTCAATTTACATTAATTAGTTTTAGTTTTTAAATTACTTTATAAAATTATTTTATGCAATAATGTTTGGTGACCCGTACGGGAATCGAACCCATGATTCCACCTTGAGAGGGTGGCGTCTTAGCCGCTTGACCAACGGGCCATAAAATTATAAAAAGTACTATTATTAGTACTTTTTATTTATATCATTTTTTTTTACTTTAGTCAACTACAATATTTTAAATATCTTTATACTCTTTTAATTTATTTCTATAGATTATAATTGAAATTATACCAATACAAACTATAGCAAATATTATTCCATTAATTCCTGTTCGTGGTAATGTTTTTGCCGAAATTGTATTATCAGCGTTACTATTTTGGCTAGAAGTATCTTTTATATTATTTACTGAGTTGCTATTTTTAGAATTATTATTAACTACTGAATTGTTATCTTTAGCAGAATCTTTAGAAGAATCTTTCGATGTATCGTTATCATCATCGCCAAATATATTTCCCGCTTTTTCAGCATAACCTTCTAGTCCTTTAAAATTAGCATTTAAATTAATACTTACTGTAGATACTAAATTACAAGAATCATCTTTTACATCTGTTCTCTCAACAGACCATTCATAAAAATTCATGTCTTCAGAATCTGTTATCACCTGTTTATCTTTATAAACACTATTTACGTATTCCATTACTTTATCTCCAAACTCAGATGCATATATTACTTTTGGATCATCACTTTTTTCTATTGTAGCATTTTCATCAAGTTTTGTGTCATCTATTATTGTGTAAGAATCACTACTATCAAAAGCATTCCCCATATATGTTAATAAAAAGTATGAACAAGAATCTTCAATAGAAACACCTTGGATATTAGCTATTGCTATAAATCCTATCATAGGTAAAATTATCTTTTGCATTTGTTTTTCATAAGCATCGTAGCTCATTCCTTCTGTAATAGGAATTGTCGTAGTAAAAGTAGGTTTATCAGTTAAATCATAATCTACAGTATATTCTTTTCCTTCTAAATTTATTGTAATAATATTATTTTTTGCTGATATTTTACATTCTTTTCCATCTAATACTGATGACGATGCAATTTTTTGAAGTACTGTATTTAAATTTTCATCTGTTACTGGTACTGAACTTGCATAACATGTAGTAGTGATTAATACAGATAATATAACAATTAAAATTAAAATACTAAATAAAAATTTTTTTAACATTTATAACTCCTCCTATAAATTTATCTAAATCTAATTTCTATTTTACCTAATTAATAATTTTTTTTCAATAGTTTTTATTTTACATTTATGTTACAAAAAAATACTTTTTTAGTCACATAAGTTTACTTTTATCTAATTTTATCTAAAATTTCTTTTAATCTTTTATTCTGTTTTGTTAAGTATAAATATCCAATTAATGCTTCAAATGCAGTAGCATACATATATTCTTGCACATTAGAATTTTTAGGTAAATGATGATTTTCTGTATTTCTTCCTCTTCTTACAATATCTTTTTCTTCTTCTGTTAATTCATCAAATATTTGCTGTAAAAATTTTGCTTGTGCACTGGCTTTTACGTATTTGATTGATTCTATATGTAATTTGTGTGGTTTTAAATTTGTTTTATTTATTAATCCGTGTCCTTATGTATAATTCATATACACAATCTCCTACATATGCCCATGTTAAAGGGGACATTAAATTAATTTCATCAATATTTCTTTCTATTTCTATAAATTCTTCCAATGATTTGTTCCTTTCCTAATTTTTTATATTTATTGCTTATCGGCTTTCTCTATTGTAATTCTTCCTAGCTTTCCATTTTTAAATTCATCTAATATTATTCTAGCTGTTTTTTCTTCATCTATATTACCACCAGATATAATACAACCTCTTTTTCTTCCTATTTCTAGCATAATTTCATAGATATTTTCATTTCCTGGTCGGTCTTGTTTTAAAACATCTTCAATATATGTATTTTCTATTTTATATCTTTCACATAGTTGTTTTCTGTTATGCTCTATCAAAAATTTAACTAAATAATAAGCAATCTCTGTTCTTTCTAAAATTTCTTCTTTTATTGTACCTGTAAATGCTAAGTGTAATGCTACTTCTTCACTTTCAAATTTTGGCCATAATACTCCTGGTGTATCTAATAACTCTATTTTTTCGTTAATTCTTATCCATTGTTTTTGTTTAGTTACTCCTGGCTTATTTCCAACTCCAGCTGTTGTTCTTTTTGAAATTCTATTTATATAAGAAGATTTTCCTACATTTGGAATACCTAATATCATTGCTTTTATTTTTCTTCCTATTCTACCTTTTTCTGCTTGTATTTTTATGTTTTCTTCCATAACTTGTTCTATTTTTCTAATACTTTCTTCTATTCCTTTTCCTGAATTAGAATCTGTTAATACTGCTTGAATACCTTTTTTGTTAAAATATTCTATCCATAATTTATTTTGATTTTCTTCTGCTAAATCACATTTATTTAGTATTACTATCTTTTTCTTACCATGTGTTATTTCTGCAATATCTGGATTTTGACTTGATATTGGTATTCTTGCATCTAGTATTTCAATTACAATGTCAACTAATTTTAAATCTTGCATTATCTGTTTTCTGGTTTTTGCCATGTGTCCTGGGTACCAGTTCAGGTTGATTTTGTTATAACTAATATCTTGTTCTTTCTCCATTTTTCTTCACTCCTTTATTTGAAATTTATAATTCTTCTTTATTCTCCTTAAATTAAAAGAATTTTACAATCTGAACATTTCAAAAAACTATTCTGATATTTGCATTTTATCGTTTCCTTATTTTGTCTAATAATATTTATTATAATATAAATTTCTTTTTACAAAGTCATTATATATCCATTCAGGGCCATAATCAAAAACTTGAATTAACTCTCTTATTAATTCTTTCTTTGACATTTTATTCAAATATTTAATTACTTTATCGTATTCCTCTTCTTGTTCTTTTTCATATTCTTCCTGTAATCTAGCTTGTTCTTCCTCGAAATTAGTGGCTTCTTCTGGAATAGCACTAAAATATGTTGCAACTATATGTTTACAAATTATTCTTTTTCCATTAGCAAAAGGACAATCACATGTACATTTTCTTGGATGTTCAATATCTAAATGAACATTGTAATTTTTAGTTCCTTTTACTACGCTAAAATATTCATTTTCATTTATTTTATTCAATTTAATTACCTTTTTATTTTTGTAGTAATCTAAACCTCTCCAACATGAATTACCGCTAGCTAATGATATTATTCCCATAATTCTACTCCTTGTTATTTCCATATTCTAATAATTTTATCTTTTCAGCATTGCATTTTTTATAAACCCGTCGAATCCGACAAAATTAAAATTTTGATTATAAATTGATTCCTCAGTTCTTTTTCACTTTTTGTTAAAATTATACAATAAAAGGCAGCTAATTTCAACTTATTATCTGCCCTATATTATTTATAATTTTTATATTTAGCAATTATAATGTTCTATAGTTATTTTTATCTGCTCTTTCATCCATCTGTCTATCAAATTTTTCATTCTTATAGAACCAATCTGTTTTTTTATCTTTTGGATTGTTTTTTCTACTTTTATCTAATAATATATCTAATATAACAGCTATAGCTATTATCATTCCTATTAATGAAGCAAATGTATTTGAGTATGTATTAATTGATAAAGTTCCTTCAGCTCCTATAATAAGACTTATATTATTCATTAAATCTACGCCAAAATACATTCCATATGTTAATAAATAAATTAGTGCACCTACAACCTTTCTTTTTACAACTAATATTATGCATAATAATGTAACAAATAATAATATTACTTCCATTTGTTGATTTAATGGTGTAAATGGAAATTCAATTGACAATTCACCCATAACTGCTACTATTATTCTAAATCCCCAAAACATTACCATGAACATTACTAATAACCATGTAGATAAATTTTTCATTTGTTTTCCTTGTATAATATAATAAAGTTTAAAATTTAATATATTATACTTACCTTTCTCCATTAATTATTTTATTTTTATTTCTAAAAATTTTGGTTTAATGGTACCGTTATTTTATATTTAATTTTAAATAATTAACATAATTTTACTTTGGATTAAATCCATTGTATAATTAATTTATTAACACTGTGGACTTTTTTTATTCCTTATAGCTAGACTATTTAAAGGAGACTATTGCCACAGTTTTATGCTTTATTGGTTATTAGTTAGATAGGGCTTTGACTCTTTATATCCAGCAAGGTTACAAGGCTAAAACTAAGTGGAATCGTCACATGTGTTAAAATTCAAATTTTAAGG
>CANPZT010000028.1 GCA_947589135.1 uncultured Clostridia bacterium
ATACATTTTATGAAAAACTAATATCTGTTATTTCAGAGATATATTATAAAAATGGTATAATACTTAATAAAAATATTTTATATTTTGATCCAGATGAATTTAGACAAAATACAAGAAAAAAAGAAAAAAGTAATTATAAAGATATAAAAGAAGGTCTTATAGTTCTTAATTTAGAAGCATTAAGAAGAAATCCTAAAGAAATAAAAGAAGAAATAGAAGTTATGTTAGAACAAATGCCAACAAAGGCATTTATAATATTAGAAGATGAATTTAGAGAAGGCGAAGTAAATGCAGTTTTAACTGAATATTTTTCTTGGTCAATGAAAATTGATATGATTTCTGATGAAGAAAAAGAAAAATATATAAAAAATTTTATGGATACAAATGAACTAACATATAATGATGAAGTAATCAATGAATTATCTAATAATCCATATTATATGATAAAAAACAAATTAACAAATATATTAGTAAATAGTAAAATAAAAAATGAGAAAAATGTATCAAAATTTTTATATAAAGACAAAAAGTTAAGAGAGAATAAAGAAAACAAAATAGTAAAAACTGGATTACAAGAATTAGATGAACTTATTGGCTTAGATGAAGTAAAAGAACAAATAAAAAAAGTTATTAGTTTTGTAAAAACAAGTAAAATACGAAATAATATGCCAATGCTACATATGTGTTTTAATGGAAATCCAGGAACAGGAAAAACAACAGTAGCAAGAATAGTAGGAAAAATTTTTGCTGAAGAACAAATTTTATCCAATAAAAAGGTTTTTGTAGAAGCTCAAAGATGCGACTTAATTGGAAAATATGTTGGACATACTGCACCTATGACACAAAAGATGATTGAAAAAGCATTAGGTGGAATTTTATTTATTGATGAAGCGTATTCTATTGCTTCATATATTCAAGATGAAGGCGGTAGAGATTATGGTGCAGAATGTATAGCAACTTTACTAAAAGGAATGGAAGATAATAGAGAAAATCTTTGTGTAATACTTGCTGGTTATACAAATGAGATGAAACATATGTTAGAAGTAAATCCAGGTTTTGAAAGCAGAATTCAATTTACAATAGACTTTCCAGACTATTCAGCAGAAGCTTTATATAATATTTTCAAGAATCTTTGTCATAAAGAAAAATATAAAATTTCTAGTAATGTAAAAGCAATTTTGATACAACATTTTAATAATGCAAAAAATAGTAAAAACTTTTCAAATGCAAGATATGTAAGAAATTTATATGAAAAAGTGAAAATAGAACAATCATATAGAGTAACTACAAATATGAACGAAAATATAAATTTAATAAAAAAATGTGATGTTGAAAAAGTTGTTGAAAGTTTTATTAAGCCAAATTGTGAAAAATCGATAAGAATAGGATTTTCAGCATAAAAGAATGTTAATTATAAAAAATATAAAAACCTTCATGTTTTACTAATCGATGATATTCATTTTTTTCATATTAGCAATATAGATGTAATTATATAATTTGACAAAAAAATGTTTAGGTGATATATTGCTATTTAAAAATAAAGCTAGTGCATTTTATATATTTTTTCAATAACTAGGGTAAATAAAAATAATATAAATAATACTATAAATAAGGGGAAAGAAATGAAAATATTAATTGCAACAAAAAATCAAGGGAAAATAGAAGGAGCAACAAGAGCTCTTCAAAATTATTTTGAAGATATAGAAATTATAGGAATACCAGTAAAATCAGATGTTAGTGAACAACCAGTAAATGATGAAATATATAATGGAGCAAAAAACAGAGTAAAAAACTTGAAAAAATATGCAAAAGAAAACAATATAGTAGCAGATTTATATTTATCAATAGAAAGTGGTATTAATAATTCTTTAGGTAGATGGATGATTACAAATATTGCTATAATAGAAGATAATAATAATTTTGAAAGTTATGGTACAAGTCCATCTTTTCCGGTACCAGATAGACTTGTTCAAGATATTATAGAGACGGATTTAAGTCAAGTAATGAATACTATATTTGAAAAAGATAAAGAAAGACATAATAAAGGTGGAGGAATTCAATTACTAACACATAACAAGATATCAAGAATAGATTTAACAGAGATGGCATTTATTATGGCTCTAACAAAATATATCAATGAAGATAAATGGAGGTAGTCATAGAGGGAAAAAATGAATATTTTAGTAACAATAAATGCTCACTATATAAACCAATTAAATATTTTATTAAATTCTATACAAAAATCAAATAAAAATACTATTTTTGATATATACATTTTAAATAGAGATTTAAATAAAAAACAAATCGAAGAAGTAAAAAAGGGATTAAATTTAGAAAATTTTTATATAAATGATATAAAAATTAATGACACAGAAATTAGTCAATTACCAGTATATGAGGAAAGATATCCATTAGAAATATATTTTAGGATTTTTGCAGCAAAATATTTACCAAGTAATATAGATAGAGTTTTATATTTGGATTCAGATACATTAGTTATTAATAAATTAGACCAATTATATAATATGGATTTTGAAGGAAATTATTTCATTGCAACAACTCATATAAGAAAAATGTTACATAAATTTAATGAAATAAGATTAGGAATGGAAAAAGATGAGCCATATATAAATACTGGTGTTCTTTTAATGAATTTAGAAGAATTAAGAAAAATAAAAATTGAAAAAGAAGTAATAGATTTTATACAAAAAAATAAGAAAAAATTAATTTTACCTGATCAAGATATAATTAGTATGGTATATGGTAATAAAATAAAACTAATAGATGACTTAAAGTATAATTTAGGAGATAGAAATTTAAATTACTATAATTTAAACAATCCAAATCAAAAAATAGGAATGAAATGGATTTGTAAAAATACAGTAGTTATTCATTATTTTGGCAGAAATAAACCTTGGCATAATGGATATATAGGAAAATTAGGATGTTTTTATTATAAACTAGTAGAAGAATTAGAAAAAAATAATAACAATAAAAAAGTTTTAATCTTATCATGTGGCACAGGGGGAGGTCATAATACCGCAGCAAAAGCAATACAAGAAGAATTACTAGCAAGAGGAATAAAAACAGATTTTAAGGAATATTTAGAAATTATTAATTCAAAATTAAAAGATGGGGTTAATAACTTATATATAAAATCTACCAAAAAAAATGGAAAAATATTTAAAAGAGTATATCGTTTGGGAAAAATTTATGAGAAAACAAAATTAAAATCACCTGTATACTTTTTCAATAGTTTAAATAGGAAAAAACTTTATACATATATTAAAGAAAATCATTATTCATTTATAATAACTACTCATCTATTTGCAGCTCAAGCATTAACTGCAATAAAAAAAGAACATCATATTCATTTTTTACAAGTTGCTACAGACTATGTAAGTATACCTTTTTGGGAAGAAACTAATCCAGACTATTTTATCATTCCAAGCAAAGAATTAGAAGAAGATTTTTTAGAAAAGGGAATAAAAAAGCAAAAGTTATTACCATTAGGAATACCTGTTAGGAGACAATTTAAAGAGGAATATAGTAAGAAAGAAATAAAAAAACAACTAAATTTAGATTTTAATAAAAAATATATCTTAATTTTAAATGGAAGCATGGGATTTGGTAATGTAAAAGAAATTACTAAAAAATTATTAGAAACAATAAAAGATTATAATTTCATTGTTTCTTGCGGAAATAATCATAAATTAATTGAAATACTTAATAATGAATATAAAAATAATAATAGAATGCTTATATTACCTTACACAAATGAATTAGGAAAATATATAGCAATTAGTGAAATTGTTCTTACTAAACCAGGAGGGTTAACAACAACAGAAATTGCAACAATGAGAAAACCACTTGTTCATATTATGCCTATACCAGGATGTGAAAATAATAATGCAGATTTTTTTGCTGAAAGGCAAATGTCTATAAAATGTGAAAATATGGAACAAGTAATTAATAATACAAAGAAATTAATAGAAAATGAAGCATTACAAAAGAAAATTATTGAAAATCAAAAGAAATATATAACAGGAGATGCTTGTGAAAAAATAGCAGATATTGTGATAAAAGAATTAAATAGGGGTAATATGCGGTGAAAGAACAGTTAATTAAAGAAAATATACAAGAAAAAATATTAAATGAAAATGATGATATTATTCATATGTATGAACCATTAGAGTTAAACATAGATGAAAACTATCAATACATAAAAGAAGGAAAAATTTTTTCATTTTTTTCGAATTTATTATATTATGGATTAGCTTTCCCTGTTTTAATAATTTTAAATAAGATAATATATGATTTAAAAATAGAGGGAAAAGAAAATATTAAAAATTTAAAAACAGGAGCAATTAGTGTATCTAATCATGTTTTAATTTTAGATTGTACAATGATAGGATTAGCATTTGGATTAAAAAAGGTGTACTTTACTACAAGAAAAGGCAGCTTTAAAATTCCATTTGTAAGAAAATTAATTAAATTGTTACGAGCAGTACCAATTCCTACTAAAATGAGTAATAAAGAATGTTTTGTAAAACAATTAGATACAGCTTTGCAAAATGGTAAAATCATACATTTTTATCCGGAAAAAGCTTTATGGCCATATTATGAAAAGATAAGAAATTTTAAGAGTGGAGCATTTGACTTTGCAATCAGAAATAGTGTTCCAGTTATTCCTATAGTAATTATATTTAGAAATCCAAAAGGGATAAGAAAAATATTTAAAAAGAAAAAGGATGTTACAATAAAAATATTAGAACCAATAACATATAAAGGTAAATATGAAAACAAAAAAGATAGTGCAGAGAAATTAAAAGAGCAAGTACATCAAGCTATGCAGAAAAGTATAAATATATAAAAAAAGAAATAATATTTTGATAAAAAATTATAAGTAAAATTGAGATAAGGTCAGGTTAAAACATGAATGAAAAAATTACAAAATTAAAAGAATTAATAGCAAATAGTAGTAATATAGTTTTCTTTGGAGGAGCAGGAGTATCCACAGAAAGCGGTATACCAGATTTTAGAAGTAAAGATGGGTTATATAATCAAAAATATAAATATCCACCAGAACAGATTCTAAGCCATACTTTTTTTATGAATAAAACAGAAGAGTTTTATAAATTTTATAAAGAAAAGTTAAATTCATTAGATTATATGCCTAATATCACACACATAAAGTTGGCAGAATTAGAAAAGCAAGGAAAACTAAAAGCAGTTATTACTCAAAATATAGATGGCTTACATCAAAAAGCAGGTTCTAAAAATGTATTAGAACTACATGGAAGTGTCTTAAGAAACTATTGTATGAAATGTAACAAATTTTATGATGCGAAATTTGTATTTACAAGTAAAGGTGTGCCTAAGTGTGAATGTGGCGGAATAATTAAACCAGATGTGGTATTATATGAAGAAGGATTAGATGATAGTGTGTTAACACAATCAGTAAACTATATTCATAAAGCTGATTTAATGATTATTGCAGGAACTTCTCTAACTGTAAATCCAGCAAGTAGTTTAGTAAGATATTATAATGGTAATAAATTAGTTTTAATAAATAGAGATACAACACTATATGATTCATTTGCAAATTTAGTTATAAATGAAAGCTTAGGTAATGTATTTAGTGTTATATAAATATTATAATAACATAATACTAAATAATTTTTTCAAATTTATTTATAAAAATATTGCAATCTATACTTAAGTTTTGCTATAATATAAAAAATAAAAAGAAGAAAGGAAAGAAAAAATGAAAAACAAATTAGGAAAAGCAAATTTAATAGTAGCTGCAAATACTTTTCTAATAGTTATTTTATTTTTATTTCTATTTGTATTTTAAATAAGGACATTTAGCCCTTATTTTTTTATTGTATGAAAAGACGAAAGGAGAATATTTAATGGAAAAATTCAACAAAAAAATTGTACTAGAAGATGGAGAAGAATATTATGGATATGGATTTGGAGCAAACAAAGAAAGTATCTGTGAAATTGTTTTTAATACATCTATGGTAGGGTATCAAGAAATTGTATCAGATCCTTCTTATACTTATCAAATGGTAGTTATGACATATCCACTTATTGGAAATTATGGAATAACGGATGATGATTATGAAACAAAGCAACCAACTATTGGAGGACTAATTGTAAGGGAATACAATAATCATCCAAGTAATTTTAGATATACAAAAACATTATCAGAGTATTTAGAAGAAAATGATATTCCAGGAATATATGGAATTGATACAAGAAAATTAACAAGAAGCATAAGGGAAAAAGGAAGTAGAAAAGTAATTATTACAGATATAGATACTAATAAAGAAAAAGCATTAAAGATGTTAAAAAAATATGAATTGCCAAAAGATGCCGTTTCTAAAGTAAGTTGTAAAAAGAAATGGTATTCAAGAACATCAAATCCAAAATATAATATTGTAGCAATAGATTGTGGAATAAAGTTAAATATAGTAAGGAGCTTAAATAAAAAAGGATGTAATGTAACAATTGTACCATATAATACAACTACAAAAGAAATAATAAATTTAAAACCAGATGGCATATTTATATCAAATGGACCAGGAAATCCAGAAGATGTAAAAGAAGTAATAAAAGTAGTAAAAGAATTAAAAGGAAAATATCCAATTTTCGGTATATGCTTAGGACATCAAATAATAAGTTTAGCATATGGTGCTAAAACATATAAGCTAAAATTTGGACATAGAGGGGGAAACCATCCAGTAAAAAATATGAGAACAAATAAAATAGAAATTACAAGTCAAAATCATAGTTATGCAGTAGACGAAGAATCTCTAAAGAAAACTGACTTAACTGTTACTCATAAGAATATTTTAGATGATACAATAGAAGGTGTAGAATGCAAAAAAGATAAAATATTTAGTGTGCAATATCACCCAGAGAGTGCACCAGGGCCACAAGATAGTGGATATTTATTTGATAAATTTATTTCATTATTAGAAAATAATAAATAAAAAATATTAAACTTTAAAAAAATTAGAATATAGAAAACATTTAATGAAAAGGAGAAGAAAAATGCCAAAAAGAAAAGATATAAAAACTGTACTAGTAATTGGTTCAGGACCAATTGTAATAGGACAAGCAGCAGAATTTGATTATGCTCGGGACACAAGCATGTTTAGCATTAAAAGAAGAAGGATATAAAGTAATATTAGTTAATTCTAATCCAGCTACAATAATGACAGATACTTCTATTGCAGACAAAGTATATATGGAGCCACTTACAATAGAATATATTGCTAAAATTATAAGATATGAAAGGCCAGATGCTATTCTTCCAGGTATTGGTGGACAAACTGGACTAAATATTGCTATGCAATTATATAAAAAAGGTGTATTACAAGAATGTCAAGTAGAACTTTTAGGAACTAGTAGTGAAAGTATTGAAATGGCTGAAGATAGAGAAAAATTTAAAACTCTATGTCAAGAATTAGGAGAACCTGTATTAGAATCAATAATTGCAACTTCAATTGAGGAGGGAATAGAAGCAGCAGAAAAAATAGGATATCCTGTTGTTTTAAGACCTGCTTTTACATTAGGTGGAACAGGGGGAGGATTTGCTGATAATCAGGAAGAACTAGAAGAAATAATAAAACATGCCCTAAAACTTTCTCCAGTTGGACAAGTTTTAGTAGAAAAAAGCATTAAAGGTTATAAAGAAATAGAATATGAAGTAATAAGAGATAAAAATGATACAGCAATTACTGTTTGTAACATGGAAAATTTAGACCCAGTAGGAATTCATACAGGAGATTCTATTGTAGTAGCACCAAGTCAAACATTAACAAATAAAGAATATCAATTATTAAGAGATAGTGCTTTAAAAATTATAAGAGCTTTAAAGATAGAAGGAGGATGTAATGTACAATTTGCCCTAGATCCACATTCTTTTAAATATTATTTAATTGAAGTAAATCCAAGAGTATCTCGTTCATCTGCATTAGCATCTAAAGCAAGTGGATATCCAATTGCTAGAGTTTCTGCAAAAATTGCTATTGGAATGAGATTAGATGAAATTATGCTTGCTAATACTCCTGCTAGTTTTGAACCAGCCCTTGATTATGTTGTAACTAAAATAGCAAGATTTCCATTTGATAAATTTACACTTGCATCTAATAAATTAAGTACGCAAATGAAAGCAACAGGGGAAGTAATGAGTGTGGGAAGAACTTTAGAAGAAAGCTTATTAAAAGCTGTTCGTTCATTGGAAATTGGTGTATGTCATATTCAAATGGATAAATTTAATTCATTTGAAACTGAAAAATTAATGGATTATATTAAAGATGGAACAGATGATAGAATTTATGCAATTGCTGAATTAATAAGAAGAAATATTGATTTAGGTTTAATTTATAATATTACTCAGATTGATATGTTTTTCTTAGAAAAAATTAAAAATATTATAAAAATAGAAAGAATATTAGCAGAAAATAAAAATGACATAGAAGTATTAAAACAAGTTAAGAAAGTAGGATTTAGTGATAAATATATTGCTAAAATTTGGAATAAAACAGAAGAAGAAATTTATTTATTAAGAAAAAAAGAAAACATCAAACCAGTATATAAAATGATAGACACTTGTAGTAGTGAATTCGAAAGTTATGTACCATATTTTTATTCTACATATGAAGAAGAAAATGAATCAATTGTAAGTAACAAAAAGAAAATAATTGTTTTAGGAGCAGGACCAATTAGAATTGGACAAGGTGTAGAGTTTGATTATTCTACTGTTCATGCTATTCAAACAATAAAAAGAGCAGGTTATGAGGCAATTATAATTAATAACAATCCAGAAACTGTATCAACGGATTATACAACAAGTGATAAACTATATTTCGAACCATTAACAGTAGAAGATGTTATGAATATAATTGATTTAGAAAAACCAGAAGGAATAATTAGTGCTTTAGGCGGTCAAACAGCAATTAACTTAGCAGAACCACTTTCTAAATTAGGTGTAAAATTAATTGGTACAACAGTAGACGCAATTGAAAAAGCAGAAAATAGGGACTCTTTTGAAAAAGTAATGAAAAAATTAAAGTTACTACAACCTAAAGGAGAAGCTGTAACAAATATAGAAGATGGAATAAAAGCAGCAAAAGAAATAGGGTACCCTGTTTTAGTAAGGCCAAGCTATGTATTAGGCGGAAGAGCAATGCAAATTGTATCAAATCAAAAAGCATTAGAAAAATATTTAAAAACAGCAGTAGAAATTAATAAAAAGCAACCTGTTTTAGTAGATAAATATATTGTTCGGAAGAGAATTAGAAGTAGATGCAGTATGTGATGGCAAAGATGTATTTGTACCAGGAATTATGGAGCATGTTGAAAAAACAGGTATTCATTCAGGAGACAGTATAAGTATTTATCCAACTTTTAGCGTAAGCCAAAAAGCAAAAGAAAAGATATTAGATTATACTATTAAACTAGGATTAGGAATTGGAATGGTAGGTTTATACAATATCCAATTTATTGTAGATAAAAATGAAGATGTTTATGTTATTGAAGTAAATCCAAGGTCTTCTAGAACTGTACCGTTTATTTCAAAATCAACTGGATATTCTCTTGCAGATATAGGTACTCTAGTTATGCTTGGAAAAACATTAAAAGAACAAGGAATAACAGAAGTGTATCCAAAAGAAAAAGAAAAATGGTATGTAAAAGCTCCTGCATTTTCATTTTCTAAATTAAACGGATTAGATGCTCGACTATCACCAGAAATGAAATCAACAGGAGAAGCAATAGGATATGATAAAAAATTAACAAGAGCACTTTATAAAGCACTTCAATCTTCTGGTATGCATTTAGTAAATTACGGAACTATATTTGTAACAATATCAGACAAAGATAAAGAAGAAGCTCTTCCTTTAATAAAGAGATTTTATAATTTAGGATTTAATATAGAAGCAACAGAAGGAACAGCAAAATTCTTAAAAGAACACGGAATACGAACAAGGATAAAAAAGAAAATTAGTGAAGGTAGTGAAGAAATATTAGAATCTATAAGAAAAGGATATGTTAATTATATAATTAATACAAGCAATATTGACTCAACTAGTCAAGAATCAGATGGAACTATTATTAGAAGATGTGCTGTTGAAAACAATATACCTGTTTTTACAGCTTTAGATACTGTAAGGGTATTGTTAGATGTATTAGAGGAAATTACTCTTGGAATTTCAACAATAGATGAGTAAAATAATAATTCAAACTAAATAATTTCTTAATTGACTAATTCTAATAATTTTTATATAATTTGATATATCAAAAATATTTATTCATTTATAGTAAGAGGAGAGTGGAAGAATGATTGAAATAGAAGAAAATACAAGATTGCTTCATTCAATAAAAGAAAAAATAAAAGAATTGGGTGAATCTCTTTGACATAGTATCATTACAAAAAGAGTTAAAGGAATTAGAAGAAAAAACATCAGAACCGAATTTCTGGAATGACCAAAAAAATTCAAATAAGGTTTTAGCAAAAATCAAAACAATAAAAAGTAAATGTGTTGAATATGATAGAATAACAAATGAAATAGATAATTTAATTGAATTAACAGAACTTTCTCAAATAGAACCTGATGATTCAATTGAAAAAGAGATTATTAAAAATACTAATCAAATTCAAAAAGATTTAGAAAAATTTGAATTACAAACACTTTTATCTGGAAAATATGATAGCAATAATGCAATTGTTACTATTCACCCAGGAGCAGGAGGAACAGAGTCTCAAGATTGGGCAGAAATGCTTTATAGAATGTATACAAGATGGGCTAGTAAAAACAATTATCAAGTAAAAGAATTAGATTATTTAGATGGGGAAGAGGCAGGACTAAAAAGCGTTACATTTGAAATTATAGGAGAAAATAGCTATGGATATATGAAATGTGAAAAAGGAGTTCATAGATTAGTCAGGATTTCTCCATTTGATGCAGGTGGAAGAAGACATACTTCATTTGCATCAGTAGAGGTATTACCAGAAATTACAGATGATATTGAAATTGAAATTAATACTGATGACTTAAGAATAGATACTTATAGAGCATCTGGTGCAGGAGGTCAACATATAAATAAAACATCTTCAGCAGTAAGAATTACTTACCTTCCTACAAACATTGTTGTAGCATGTCAATCTGAACGTTCACAAATACAAAATAGAGAAACAGCAATGAAAATGTTAAAATCAAAATTATTAGATTTGAAAGAACAAGAACAAAAAGAAAAAATAGAAGATTTAAAGGGAGATCAAAAAGATATTGCATGGGGAAGCCAAATTCGCTCTTATGTATTTTGTCCATATACAATGGTTAAAGACCATAGAACAAATTATGAAGTAGGAAATGTAGAAGCAGTAATGAATGGTGAAATAGATGGATTTATGGAAAGTTATCTTAAATCTAAAATATAAATTGCAATATTAATATAATAATTATAAAACTTAAATATAAAATTTAAATAATATATAATTACAAAATCTAGCACAAATGAAGATAACATAAAATTCAAATATGAATATAATATAAGGAGTGGTTTTAAACACAAAAAATATAGATAAAGAGGTGGCCCATATGGACACAATAGTAATAAAATTTGGAGGCAGTTCTGTTTCTGATAACGAAAAATTAAAAGTAGTAGCAAACAAAATTATTGATTTATATAATAAAGAAAATAATATAGTTGTTGTAGTATCTGCACAGGGGAAAACAACTGATAATCTAATTTCTCAAGCAAAAGAACTTTCTCAAAATATAGAAGATAGAGAAATGGATACTTACTAAGTGCAGGAGAGCAAATTTCAATAGCAAAATTAAGCATTTTATTAAATGACATGGGATATCCTGCAATATCATTAACAGGATGGCAAGCAGGAATTCTAACAAATAATACAAATCAAAATGCATTAATAAAAACAATTGATACATCTAGAATTATAAAAGAATTAGAACAAAAGAAAATTGTCATTATAGCAGGTTTCCAAGGAATAAACGAAAATATGGATATTACAACATTTGGAAGAGGAGGATCTGATACAACAGCAGTTGCTGTTGCAGCAGCCTTAAAAGCTAAAAATTGCTACATTTTTTCTGACGTAGATGGTGTTTACTCAACAGATCCAAATAAAGAAAAAGAAGCTAAAAAATTAACTGCTTTATCATATGAAGAAATGCTTGAATTATCAAATGAAGGAGCAAAAGTACTTCATAATAGATGTGTTGAAATAGGTGAAAAATTCAAAATTCCTATCATTACAAAATCTACTTTTAACAATAAACCTGGAAGTGTAGTTTCTGATATTATAGAAGAAAATACAATAAAAAGTGTAGTAAAAAAAGAAGTTTCTAGAATTTCTATTGTTGGCAATGGAATTATAAGAAATATATCTGCCATTAAGAAAGTTTTAGATATTATTGAAGATGAAAAAATAGATATGCTTGAATTCAATGTTTCAGAATCAAAAATTTCTATTACTTTTAAAAATGTTGTTGATGATAAAATATTAAACAGAATTCATAATGAAATAATTGAATAAAGAAAAGGGAGAGAAGACTATAAAATTTAGTTTTCTCTCCTTTTAGATTAAACAGAAATATTTTTAATAAAAATATTTATAATTGAAAAGTTGTAGGAAATGTTTTTTGAATTCCATCAGATGTTATGCGATATGCATAATCTGGATTTAATATACCAATCTTTGTTTGTTCATTCAAATATGCCCTTAAATATGACGCAAACTGCATTCTAGTTTGAGGTTCTCCATGTCCTATAAGTACTGATTGCAAATCGTTAAAATCTGCAATAAAGTCCTTCAAAGTATCTCTTTTGGCATGAGCAGAGAATTCTCCAGTCCATTTGATATCGCACCACTTTTTATAACACATACCTGAATAAAGTACATCTTCTCCATGCTGGGCATCTATTAATTTCCATGCATTAGATTCTGGTGAACAATATCCTAAATATAATATCAGCGCATCATCTCTTTCAAGATACGAAGAAATATACTTTTGAATAGGTCCATAGCTTCCCATACCACCGGAGGAAATTATTATTTTTTGACTTGTATCTAAAATAATTTTTTCCCGAAAAGTTTTGCGATCTTTTCTTGGTACAAAATGAACATTCTTAGGTAAAAAGTTCCGATTAATCTTTTTGATTCCTAAGTCGCTACTTATAAATCTCTGTGTATATAATTGCCCTGTATTACCATCACAATAGATAGGAATACTTATTGGTAAAAGTAAATCATGCTGCAATCTTTTTAATGTAAACAATACTTCCTGATAGCGTCCAATAGAAAAAGCTGGAAGAATAATTGTTCTTTTTTCTTTTATAGCTGTTTCTATATAATTTCGAAATCGCGGGAGTACAATAGGATCATCCGAATCCATATCACCATATGTTGATTCCGAAAAAACTGCCGCTATTTTTGAATTTCTTAAAGTTTCTGGTAATCTTTCGACATTGAAAAACATATTTTTATTGTTATAGTCTCCCATAAACACTAATTTTATGTCATCTCTGTCTGGATAACTTATAGTTACTACAATAGTAGC
>CANPZT010000029.1 GCA_947589135.1 uncultured Clostridia bacterium
AATATGTAAATCATTAGAATACCTATCGAAATAGTAATGAGCAAGTCTATTTAATCTTTCATCACCAGCAGTTCTTTTTATTTCTTTTTCTGATAGTTCAATCATTCTTTTTAAATATTTTATATATTTTCTTTGTAATAATTTATTATCCAACATAGAAAGTAGAGGAGGGGTCATAGACATAGTAATTCGAAAATTGACACCTTCATCTACTAATTTTTGAAAATTAGTAAGTAATGGTATATATGTTTCTGAAATTGCTTCATACAACCAAGATTCTTCTAAATAATCATCACTTTCTGGATGATGAATAAATGGAAGATGAGCATGAAGTATAAAACTTACATATCCTTTTTTTTGTTGCATTCTATTTCTCCTTTGTCAAAATTTTAATTTTGTTTTTTATTATTAAAAGTATCTGTTGAAATATTATTTAAAAACATTTCAACAGATATATTTGTAATAGATTTTTTATTTAAATTGTGAGGACGGACTAGAAGAAGGATTAGAATTATTGTAAATTTCTTCTATGTTCTCATTTTGGTAAATTGCTTTATAAAAATCATAAATATCATAAAATTTTCCCATATTTTGAATAAATGAAAGGGTATTTATTGATTTTGAAGTTACTACATTTGTTTTTACGTTTCTAAAATAAATCATTTTTTGATTTGGATTAAATAAAATTTTATCATTTGGTGATTCAATTTTATTTGAACTCGTTATATATATATAATCTACATTAATATCTTCATTTTTTTGTATAGGTCGTCTGCCAAGTTCAATTCTATAATTACATTTGCTATCTGCTACATGCAAATACCAGCTATTTGCAAAATCGTTAATTTCTATTTCAAAATTATATCCTAAAGTATCATTATACACAATTAAAACTGGTTTTGTTATTTCAAAAAAGTTTTTACCATATTGATTTTCATAATTTTCTCTATCCTTATCAGAAATATCCCAGTAAATAAATAAAGTAGTTGGTGTTTGGGCTAAAGTTTTTATAATAGTTTGGTTATATCTGTAAGGTAAATCATAATATTCTACAGTTTCTACTTTTTTAGTTTTAGCTACTTTTGTGGTAGTTCTCTTCTTAGTAGTAGTCTTTTTTGTATCTGCTTTCGTAGTAGAAACTTTTTTAGACGTAGCTTTTTTAGTATCTGCTTTAGCAGAAGAAGCTTTTTTAGCTGTAGTTTTTTTAGCATCTACTTTAGCAGAAGCATCTTTTTTAGACGTAGTTTTTTTAGTATTTGCTTTAGCAGAAGAAACTTTTTTAGCTGTAGTTTTTTTAGCATCTACTTTTGCAGAAGAAACTTTTTTAGCCGTAGTTTTTTTAGCATCTACTTTTGCAGAAGAAGCTTTTTTAGACGTAGTTTTTTTTGCATTTGTTTTTGCAGTAGAAACTTTTTTAGT
The DNA here is from genome assembly GCA_947589135.1 of uncultured Clostridia bacterium. Classification (GTDB taxonomy): domain Bacteria; phylum Bacillota; class Clostridia; order TANB77; family CAG-508; genus CAG-269. The sequence continues at coordinate 1,420 of CANPZT010000029.1, forward strand.
AGTATTTTTTTTGCTATCTGATTTAGTAGAAGTCTTTTTTGTTGCTGTAGTAGCTTTTTTTTCTTTTTTTATTTCATCTTTTAGTTCATTATTTTCTTTTGTTTTTCTTGGCATTTAATTTCCTCCTATGTAATCTCTTATATTCTTTTTATATATTATACTAAAAAACAAACTATTTCAAGTAAAAAAGACAAATTTTATAAAATATATTAAAGTTTATTTTCGACCACTTATCCTAATTGAAAAATCAAGGAATAAAATATATAATGTGAAAATACAAAGAAAGGAGGAAAGACATTGGTTATAGAAAAAATAAGAAAAATGAATACAGAAGAAACCATAAAGAAGAAAAATGAAAAAGCATCAGATATGATGATAGGAAAATGGGTAAAATGTGATGAATGTAAAGAAATAATATATAAAGAAGAACTATACAAAAATTTAAGTGTATGTCCAAATTGTGGAAAACATTTTAGATTATCTGCAAGAAGAAGAATAAAACAAATAGCAGATGAAGGAACATTTAAAATAATTGGAAAAGAAGTTACAACGGAGAACCCCTTAGAGTTTGAAGGATATTTAAAAAAAGTAGAAGCATTAAGAGAAAAAACTAAGATAGAAGAAGCTGTTACTTGTGGAATATGTGAAATTGAAGGGAATAGAGTAGTTTTAGGAGTAATGGATAGCAATTTCTTGATGGGAAGTATGGGGTCAGCAGTAGGAGAAAAAATTACATTAAGTATTGAAACTGCAATTCAAGAAAAATTACCATTTATAATGTTTTGTGTATCTGGTGGTGCTAGAATGCAAGAAGGGATTATCTCTTTAATGCAAATGGCAAAAACATCAAGTGCTATTGCAAGACTACATCAAGAAGGATTATTATACATATCTATTTTAACAGATCCAACAACAGGAGGAGTAACAGCAAGTTTCGCAAGTTTAGGTGACATTGTTTTAGCAGAACCAAAAGCTTTAATAGGATTTGCAGGACCAAGAGTGATAGAACAGACAATTAAACAAAAATTACCAGAAGGATTCCAAAGTTCAGAATTCTTATTAGAACATGGATTTATTGATAAAATAGTTGAAAGAAAAGATATGAAATCTACAATTGCAAAACTAATAAAATTGCATGAGAAAAAGTAGAAATGCCTTAAAGAAATTTTTAAACTTTTAAATTATATTAAAAATATTTATACAAAAATAAAAAGGAGGACAAAATGAACACAATAACTGCATGGGATAGAGTAGAGTTAGCAAGAAAATTAGAAAGACCTAAAGCAATTGATTACATTAATGCTATTTTTGAAGATTTTATAGAATTACATGGTGACAGAAATTTTGCAGATGATAAATCTATTGTTGGAGGGATAGCGACTCTAAACAAAAATCCGGTAACAGTAATAGGAGAGCAAAAGGGTAGGAATATGAAAGAAAACATGGAAAGAAATTTTGGAATGCCAAACCCAGAAGGATACAGAAAAGCTCTAAGGCTTATGAAACAAGCAGAGAAATTTCGAAGACCAATTATAACTTTTATAGATACACCAGGAGCATATCCTGGAATGGGAGCAGAAGAAAGAGGACAAGGAGAAGCAATTGCAAGAAATATAATGGAGATGTCAACATTGAAAGTTCCTATAATTTGTATTGTCATAGGAGAAGGTTCAAGTGGAGGAGCTTTAGCAATAGCAGTAGGAGATAAAATTGTAATGTTAGAAAATGCAGTTTATTCTATTCTTTCACCAGAAGGATTTGCGAGTATATTATATAAAGATGCAAGTAAGGCGAAGGAAGCTGCAGAAAATATGAAAATAACAGCACAGGATTTAAAAAGATTAGAAGTAATTGATAAAATTATAAAAGAGCCAACTAATGGAGCTGAAAATGAATTTGAAACAATTGCTGAAAAAATAAAAAGATATTTAGTGAAAACAATCAAAGAATTAAATAAAATTCCAATAGAAGAACTAATTCAAAAAAGATATGAAAAATTTAGAAAATTTTAGAATAATAATAAATTAAAAAATATTACTAAAACTTAAAATATAAATTGTATAATTAGTAATTAAAAATAATTTATTTATAATTGAGAAGGAGGATAAAAAATGATTTTAAAAGGAAAAAAAGTATTAATTATGGGAGTCAGAAATAAATGGAGTATTGCATGGGGAGCAGCACAATCTGCTTACAAACAAGGAGCAGAAGTAATATGTACATGTACAGAAGATAGTATAGAAAAAGTAAATTCATTATTGGAAGAAATGCCAGGAGCAAAAGCTTATGTATGCGGAGATGTTAGCATAGACGAAGAAATAGACAAATGTTTAGACGAAATCAAAAAACAACATGGAAAAATAGATGGTATATTACATGCAATTGCACATGCTAATACAGAAGATTTAAGAAATGATTATATATATACTTCAAGAAATGGATATGCTCATGCACAAGATGTAAGTTGCTATTCCTTAGTAGCAATTACAAGAAAAGCAATAGAAAAAGAAATGTTAAATGAAGGAGCAAGCATTGTTGCATATACTTATTATGGATCAGAAAAAGTAATAGAAGGATATAATGTAATGGGAGTTGCAAAAGCAGCATTAGAAGCAAGCATTAAATATCTATCTAAAGATATTGGAAAAAATGGATATAGAATTAATGGAATATCAGCAGGACCAATAAAAACACTATCAGCTAAAGGAATCAAAGATTTTGGTTCTATTTTAGATGTAGTTGAAGAAAGATCACCATTACATAGAAATGTAACAATAGAGCAAGTAGGAGATGCAACAGCATTTTTATTTAGTAATATGTCAAGTGCAATAACGGGAGAAATTATACATGTAGATAATGGTTTTTCTGTTGTAGGTGTTTAAATATATTATTTTATCAATGTAAATCCAAGACTAACACACAGAATGAAAATTAATAAATCAAATCCAAAATTCATTTCTGGAATTAGTACAAAAACAGAACCAAGAGTAAAACCAATAATTGTATAAAAAGTTTGAGCATAATAATTATTTAATAAAAATCTAGTCAATTTCATAAAAACTAAACTACCTAGCATAATTCCAATACCAATAGGAATTAAAATAGGAAAGTATAAAGATGAAATTGATGATAAGTAAATTGGATAAATTCCAAAAAGCATTAAAATGATAGTACTACTAACACCTGGTACAATTATTCCAACAGACATAACAAATCCTGCAAAAAACAAATAAAAAATACTAATATTAGTATGATTTGAAATTGATAAGTGATTTTCTAGAAAAACAGAAAAAATACCTATTAGAAAAGCAAATATAGTATATAAAAAATAATGTGTTTTAAATGTGTGTTTTTGATTTACTTCTTTTATTAAAGATGGAATACTAGCTAGAATAAGTCCAATAAATAATGCTTTTGTTTGAATAGGAAACCTAAATAAAACATAATTAAGAATATTACTAAAAGCAAGAACTCCAATTAAAGCTCCAATAAATATAGGAAAAAGAAATTTTAGATTTTCTTTAGGGGATTTAAAAAAATCTAATACACTATTTAAAAGCTTTTCATAGATACCAAAAACAACACAAAGTACTCCACTGCTAATTCCTGGAAGTATAGCACCAGAACCAATGCAAATACCTTTAAAAATATTTGATAAAATATTCACAATTAATACTCCTTATTAACTTAAATAATAAATTATTATTATTTATATGTAAAAATAATAAAAAAAGACCAAAAATGAGATGAGGGATAGTCCTTATTTATTTCATTTTAGTCAAAAAATATTTTGAAAGGGTCATGCACTTTTCATTTTTTCAGACATATAATTCGTTATAGAGAAAAAATGGAGGTGCATATATGTTTACAGCACTTTGTATGAGTGGAATACTGGGATTTATAGAATTTTTAAAATCAGCAGTATTTGTTGTACGGATATATTCAGGGAAGCAATTTATTTCCAGAACCTTTGTCATCAGAAGAAGAAAAGAAATGTTTAGAGCAAATGGCAAAAGGTGATGATGAAGCAAGAAATATTTTGATAGAGAGAAACTTAAGATTAGTAGCACATGTGGCAAAAAAATATAGTACAGCAAAAGTGGAACAAGAAGATTTAATTTCAATAGGTACAATAGGTCTAATTAAAGGAATAAATAGTTATAATATAGAAAAAGGAGCAAGGTTATCCACATATGTGTCAAGATGCATTGATAATGAAATATTAATGCATTTGAGAGCTACAAAAAAAATAGGTGCAGAAGTATATTTAAATGAACCAATCGGAAAAGATAAAGATGATAATATTGTTACACTTCAAGAGGTATTAGAAAATAATGAAAGAAACATTGAAGATGAAGTTGATATTAAGATGAAGGTAAAATTACTTTATGAAAAAATGAAAGTTGTTTTAAAAGATAGAGAAAAAACAATACTTGAATTACGTTTTGGATTAGGAGGACATAAACCTAAAACACAAAATGAAATAGCAGAAATGATGGGGATTTCACGTTCATATGTATCTAGAATCGAAACAAAAGCAATTGGAAAATTAGCTAAAGAAATTGAAGAATAATAATTATTATACTGTATATATCAATAAATAGTAAAATAGTATCAGAAAAATTATAAAAATAATTGACAAGAAAATTGATTAAACATATAATGATACATATAAAGTAATAAAAAATATAAAAAAGGAGAAAAGATATGGAGTACAAAATAATAGGTCAAACAGTACCAGTAGTAGAGTTAAAATTAAATGCAGGAGAAACAGTATATACACAATCAGGAGGAATGGCATATCAGAGTGAAGGAATTGAAATGAAAACAAATGCTAAAGGCGGAATAATGCAAGGTATAAGTAGAGCATTTTCAGGAGTCACTTTTCGTTGCTAACTATACAGCACAAAGAGAAGGAGCAATAGTTGCTTTTGCATCAACAGTTCCAGGAAATATTGTTCCAGTAGATTTATCACAAATGCCACAAGGACTTATAATGCAAAAGGGAGCCTTCTTATGTGCACAAGATAGTATAGAAACAAGTATTGCGTTTTCTAAAAAAATTAGTACAGGATTTTTTGGAGGAGAAGGATTTATTCTTCAAAAGGCACAAGGAAATGGAAAATTATTTTTAGAAGTTGACGGAGATACAATACAGAAAGAATTGGGAGCAGGGGAAGTCTTAAAAGTAGATACAGGAAATGTTGTTGCATTTGAGCCATCAGTTTCATATGAAATTGAGATGGTAAAAGGATTAGGAAACATCTTTTTAGGAGGAGAAGGATTATTTTTAACAAGATTAGTAGGTCCAGGAAAAGTTGTTTTACAATCACAAAATTTTAAAGATTTTGCAGGTAGAATAATACCATATATACCAAATAAAAATTAAAATAAATATACTTAAATAGATAATTTATAATAACTAATGAATTTTGAAATATAAGAGAAAAAGCACAATATAGAGTGCTTTTTTTATGCAATAGAGAAATAATAGTTTTCAATCTTATGATTTATGCAAATTTTACAGAACAAAATTCAAAAATATTCTTTGACAAAAAATAAAAATTATAGTAAAATACTAAATTATGGCATAATATTTTATTAAGAAAAGGAGAAGAAAATGGAAAAAGAAGAAAACATATTAGGAAAAGAAAAAATAGGAAAATTAATTAGAAAATTTTCAATTCCATGTATTATATCATTATTAGTCAATTCGTTATATAACATAGTAGATCAAATATTTATTGGTTGGGGAGTAGGATATTTAGGAAATGGAGCAACCAATGTAGTATTTCCATTAACAATGATTTGTTTAGCATTTGCTTTAATGTTTGGAGATGGTTCATCTGCATATTTAAGTTTAAAACTAGGAGAAAAGAAAAAGGAAGAGGCTGCAAAAGGTGTAGGAAATGGAATAATAATATCAGTTATAATATCAATTATATTATGTGCAATTTCTTTAATATTTTTACCACAACTCTTAAATATATTTGGATGTACAGATGCACTAAGAGAATATGCATTAAAATATGGAAGGATTATTTCAATAGGATTTCCTTTTATGATGATTGGGACTACTTTAAACTCTATTATTAGAGCAGATGGAAGCCCAAAATATTCAATGATGTCAATGGTATTAGGAGCTATTTTAAATACAATTTTAGACCCAATACTTATATTTGTTTTTAATATGGGAGTAGAAGGTGCAGCAATAGCTACAATATTTAGTCAGTTTATTACATTTATACTTAATGTAATTTATACGAAAAAATTCAAATCAATTAAATTAACAAAGGAAGCAATAACACCAAAAATAAATATTTATAAAAAGGTAGCAGCATTAGGAATAAGTAGTTTTATTACACAAATGAGTTTTGTATTTGTTGTTGCTATTGAAAATAATGCTCTTGCAAAATATGGTTTAGAATCAAAATATGGTTCTGAAGTACCAATTACAGTTTTAGGTATTGTAATGAAAATTAGTCAAATTTTAAATAGTATAATTCTTGGAATTACAGTAGGAACACAGCCTATTTTTGGATACAATTATGGAGCTAAAAAGTTTAATAGAGTAAAACAGGCTTTAAAAATAGTTTTAGGATTAAGTGTTGTAATAAGTACAATAGCTTTTATATTATTCCAAACAATACCAGATAAATTAATTTCTATTTTTGGTAGTGGAGACGAAAACTATATGGAATTTGCTTGCTTAGCTTTTAGAACGTATTTATTATTATGTATTTGTAATGGTATTCAAATTCCATCAGGTGTATTTTTTCAAGCAATTGGAAAAAGTGGAAAAAGTGCGATATTATCATTATCAAGACAAATTTTGTTTTTAATTCCAGCAATATTAATATTAGGTAGTATTTATGGAATTATGGGAGTTTTAAGTGCAGGACCTGTTGCTGATGGATTAGCATTTTTTATTGCAGTAATTTTACTTATAAAAGAAGTAAAAAATTTAAAAGAATACGAAGAAAAGAAAAATATAGTTGAAAAATCAGAAACTTTAAGCAATCAATTAGACAGACATATTATAATTACAATATCAAGAGAATATGGATCAGGAGGAAGATATGTAGGAAAACTAATTGCAGATAAATTAGGAATAAAATTGTATGATAAAGAATTTGTTACAAGAGTTGCAGAAGAAACAGGATTATCAGAAGAATATATTGAAAATAATGAGCAAAAAAGAGATATACTATCAGCTATAAATAACGGATATTATTTTGGGTTAAATAATTCGGATGAATTATTTATAAAAGAATCAGAGCTAATAAAAGAGGTTGCAGATAAAGAATCATGTGTTATTGTTGGTAGATGTGCAGACTTTATTTTACAGGATAGAGATAATGTAATTAAAGTATTTGTATATAGTAATATGGAAAATAAAATAAAAAGAGCAACACAAATATATGGGTTAAGTACTAATAAAGCAGAAAAAGAAATAAAAAGAATAGATAAATTAAGAGCAAATCATTATAAATACTATACTGAAAAAGAATGGAGCAATCATTCAAATTATGATATATGTATTAATAGTGATAAACTAGGAGTAGAAAAAACAGCTGAATTAATATGTGAAATGATAGAAAATAAAGTAGTAGTTTAGAATATTGACACTATGGAAATAATTTAATATAATAAAACAATAATTTTAATAAAAAAAAAAGAGGAAAATATGGAAAGAATAAAATTAAAAGATAGAATATTACCAATCTACACAAAAGGGGAAGAAATCTTTAATATGACATCACATATTGTGGGAGGAGCACTTGGAATTGTCGCTTTAATTTTATGTGTTGTATTTTCAGCAATACATGGAAATGTATATGGAATAGTAAGTGGAGCAATTTATGGGACTACAATGATAATACTATATACAATGTCTAGTATATATCATGGACTAAATCCAAAAAGATATTCAAAAAAAGTATTTCAAGTATTAGATCATTGTTCAATATTTTTGCTAATAGCAGGATCATATACACCATTTGCATTATGTACGTTAAGAGAATATGATACATTAACAGGTTGGATAATTTTTAGTATTATTTGGTTTATTGCAATTTTAGGAATTATATTAAATTCAATAGATATAAAAAAATTTAGAGTATTTTCAATGATATGTTATTTGTTAATGGGATGGTGCATAATTGTAAAAGGAAATTTATTGCCAAGTTTATTAGGAACAACTGGATTTATTCTTTTATTGGCAGGTGGAATTGCTTATACATTAGGAGCAATTATTTATGGAATGGGAAAAAAATATAAATATGCACATTCTATTTTTCATTTATTTATTTTATTAGGCAGTATATTACAATTTTTCTGTATTTTATTATATGTAATGTAAAACAAAAAAAGCATATAAATTGATATTTTATATGCGAGTGGAATATTTTTAAACAATACTCATTTATTATAACATAAATACATTCTAAAATCAAATTTAAAAAATTAAAAAATTTTTTAAATAAGTTAGAATAATATAAAAAATAAAAGATACAATAGTATAAATAGAAAAAAACTAAGCAAAAAGAGAAAAAATATAGTTGTAAATAAATAAAAGATATGCTAGAATAAAAATAACTTAAAGGAATATCAAAATAAATATAATATTAATTACCCTGCATAGTGCGTATAGACAGAATTTTTAGAACCAACACACATTAAGAGGGGCCGAACTCTGAGATATGGCGTGCAAGCTCACACAAATATAGTGAGAAGCCCATGAGTATCTAGGTAGGCACCCACCTGTTTTTAGGAGCAGGTCCTTAAAAATTCAGACATCTGACGGCTAAGGCGGGGATTTTTTTATTGTTTTAACTGCTTTTGCATGATAATAGCAGTATTATTTTTATAATAATTTTTTCTAGTACCAATTTTTTCAAAATTAAAACACTCATACAAGTGAATAGCATTAAGATTTTTTTCATTAACTTCTAAAGTGAGAATATTTAAATTAAGATTATTAGCAATATTAATTAAGTTTTTTAATAACAGAGTTCCAATACCATTTTTTCGATAAGATTTTTTTACTACTATGTTCATAATATCAGCTTCATCAAAAATAATCTTCAAACCAGCAAAACCAACAATTTCATTTTTTAATTTTGCGACAATGTATTTTGAATGTGGATTTAATAATTCATCATTTAAAATATTCTTACTCCAAAAATTATCAAATTCAGTAGTAAGAATATCTTTAATATTATTAAAATCAGATAAATTCATTTGTGATATTTTAATATCCATATAAAATCCTCCAAACAAAAGCTAAACATTAAAATTTTTTAACATTTTTTCTTCTAATTGTTTTTGAGCTTGAGGTTTTTTTAAATACAAAGGCAAAACATCGTTAAAGCTATTGTTATTAAATTTATTTAAACCGCATAATCCTAAATTATAAGAATTAAGAAGAAAATTATTAGAAAAATTAGAGTTTGGAAATAGGACTTTAAGTTTGTCTTTATAAATATTTACTCCATCTCCAACAAAAATAATTTTCTTATCATAATATTTCATTGAAATATCTTTTAAATTATCTATATTATCAGCTTTGGGAGCTATTATATCATGAAGACAATTATTTTTATACTCATAAAGTGCATAATAACAATTATCGTTTTTACAATCAATAATACTAAATATATAATCCCCATCAGATATATTTTCTTTTTCAGAATAAGCAAAACTTTCTAAAGAACTAACACCAATTATAGGAATGTTTAAACTATCATGAAAAGCTTTAGCTGTTGCAACTCCAATTCTAATTCCAGTAAATGATCCTGGGCCAATGTCACAAACGATTAAACTAATATCATTTATAGAGAGTTTTGTTTTTTTAAAAGCTTCATTTATCATAGGCATTAGATTCTCTGAATGAGTTCGTCCAGTATTTGTATCTAAACTACATATTAATTTTTTATTTTCTAAAATAGAAACACCGCAAATATTAGTTGCTGTATCAATACTTAATATTTTCAAAATAGTTTTCCAACCTTTCACAATTTGTATTTATATTTAATATTCTTATATTTTCATCATTTTTATCTTTTTTAAAAGTAATATGTGTATATTCTTTTGGCAAAACATCTTTAATTAATTCGCCCCATTCTATAATGCATATTCCTTTATCAAAATATTCTTCTCCGCCTATTTCATAAAATTCAGAAGAATCTTCTAATCTATACACATCAAAGTGATAAATAGAAACATCGTTTTTTGAATATTCATTTACAATAGTAAATGTAGGACTAGAAATTTCATTTTCTAAATCAAAATAAGATAAAAAGCCTTCTGTAAATTTAGTTTTACCTGAACCTAAATCACCAGTTAAAACAATAATATCTTTTGACTTAGAAATAGTTGCTAAATTTCTCGCAAAGTTTTTCGTATCTAATTCATTATGTGAAATAAATTTATACTGTTTCATGTTTTCCTCCTTGAATGATATTATAATATAAAATAGGAGATTTTTCAATATTAAATACATTTCAGATAGTGTCAATTTTTTTCGGGAAAATTTATTTAAAAATTTTATACCCTCAAAATTGCTCTATAATTAAGCTGTATTAAACAGCTTTTTTATATTCTAATATTTGTTTAAAAAACAGTCTTTCTTCTAGTGTTCCAAAATTCATTGCTGGTACTGTTACTGTTTTGAAATTTATACTTTCTTTTATTTTTTGATTTGCTTGGTTTCTTATCTTTTCTATTTCTTTAAATTCTACTATTTTTCTTTTATTATGTACTATTTCTTTTATTTCTCTATTGTCTGCTTTTACTAATCTTAATCTACTTACATTGTCTACATTTTTTGTTTTCCATCCTAGGGGTCTACTACTTAATCTAGCTGAGTATAAATGGCTTATATGTCCTTCTGCACTACATCCATGTAATTCTTTTTGATATCTATATAAATTACTTATTGCTTCTTTATTATTTAAAATATATTTTAATAATTTTTCTTTTCTTTTTCTGGCAATTTCTCCCATTTCTTCTGCTAATATCTCATATACTATTTCTTTTGTTTTTGTGAAGTCTAGTTCATAAAAACTTCTGTATATCTTTCTTTTATATTCTAATATTTCTGATTTATTATCTTTGTTTTCTTTTCCTACTATTCCATTTATTGCTTTCATTAAGTGAAATTTATCTAATACATTTATACTTTTTGGTAACCATTCTAGTCCTGTTTTTATCCAATTTGCTCCATCACCTAAAACATATATATTTTTTACTTTATCTAAATCATAAGTGTTATTTATGTATGTTAATACTTCTTCCCACAAGTCATCTATTCTTCCTTTATATACTCCACCAAAATGTTTCTTATTACATAGTTTTGTTCTTTTCCCATCTTTTATTATACTATCATATACAACTATAAGTCTTGGCTCTTCAATTCCACCTTTTTGTAAATGCACATGATCCTCATCTGCTATACAGTAAATTGTATCTACTACTTTTTTATTAAATACTTTTGGCTCTTCGATATTAATATTTAATTCACTTATCTTATTCATTACTGTTTGCTTTGATATTTCTGTTTTATAGGCTACTTTTTTTCCTGCTTTTTCGTAGTTTGTTTCTATTGCTTCTTCAACTAATCTTGTTTCAACATTTTCTAATAATCTTTCTTTTGGTGCTATTTTAAAGTATTCATCTAATAAATATACTCTTTTATTTGTTTGCTTATCTAAATAATATCTTCTTTTAAAGTCTATTTCACCAAAAATTGATATTACTTTTCTATCGTCTTTTTCTAATGATTCAAATTGATTTTTTCTTTCTTTTACATTAAATATTATTTCTTCAGCATATTCTAGAGAAAACTTTGTTAAGTCACAACCTAATTGCATCAAATTTTCCTCTAATTTGTTAGTAAATTCACTTAATCCTCCAACTTCCATAGAATTTTTCAAAAAATTTACCATTAAACTAATGACTTTTTCATTAAAATCGTGTAAAATATTTTCCATGAGATACTCCTTTCATTGGTTAAAATTAGTTTTCACCAAAATTATTTTAACACAACTTTGAGGGTATCTCATTCTTTATTTTTAGTTTTCCCGAATTTATTTTACACTAAC
>CANPZT010000030.1 GCA_947589135.1 uncultured Clostridia bacterium
AGGGAACAATTAAAAATGAAAATTATATTAGCATCAGGTTCACCAAGAAGAAAAGAATTATTAAAATTAATAGTACCGAAATTTGATATTATAGTAAGCAATATAAATGAAACATTAAAAGAGGGATTAACGCCACAAGAACAAGCTTCTAGACTAGCTTATATAAAAGCAAAAGATGTATATGAAAAAACTAAAGGAGATAGAATAATAATTGGTTCAGATACAATTGTAACAAAAAATGGAAAAATATATGGAAAGCCAAAAAATGAGAATAATGCTAAGCAAATGATAAATGAATTAATAGAAGGTAATAAAAGTCATAGTGTAATTACAGGACTTAGTGTTATTATAGAAAAAGATGGAAAATATGAAGAGTATAAAACATTTGATGAAGTAAAAGTATTTTTAAAAGATATTTCAAATAATGAAATAGAAAAATGGATAAATACAGGAAAAGCAATGGATAAAGCAGCAGCATATGGTATACAAGAAGAATTTTGTGTATTTGTAGAAAAAATAGATGGAAACTATACAACAGTAGTAGGACTTCCATTACATAAACTTTATGATATAATTAAAGAATACATATATTAAGGAGTAATAAAATGAAAAGATATACACAAAGACAAATAGACGAATTAGCTAATATTCTTAAAAATGATGGTGTAATTAGTGTGCCAACTGATACTGTATATGGATTATGTGCACGTGCAAATTCATTAAAAGCATATGAAAAATTAATGAAAATAAAGAATAGACCAACTAATAAGTTATTTCCTATTATGTGTGCAGATGAAGAACAAATAAGACACATTGCCATAGTAAATAATCAAGTTGAAAAATTAATTCATGCATTTATGCCTGGTCCAATTACTTTAGTTTTAAATAAAAAGCCTGAATCGATTACATATACTAATGATATTGAGTCAAATATATCTATAAAAATAGCTATGAAAACAGATACTTTAGCAATAAGAATGGCTACATCAAAAGTTTTACAAGAATTAATTTATAAAGTTGGAAATCCAATTTTTATGACTAGTGCTAATCAAAGTGGAAAAGAAGTATGTAGAAATTTAGATGAAATAGAAAAGGCATGTCCAGATTTAGATGGAATGATGGAAGGCAATGTGTCATTCGGTAAAGAAAGTACAATAATAGATTGTACTTCAGAAACAATAAAAATTCAAAGACAAGGTGTAATATCAATAGAGCAAATTAGAGACGCACTTAAAAATTAGCTAAATACATAAAAATATTAAATAAGAATTATGAATGAGTATATTAAATTAATAAAAATAAAGGGGAAAAAATGAAAAAGAAAATACTTAAAGTAATAATAGGTGTGCTAATTAGTATTTTAGTAATATTTTTAGCCATAATTTCCTATTTCATGATTACAAATACACAAACAAAAGAACCAGAAGATATTCTGCAAAAATACAATCTTGAAGTAAAAGAATATATAGGAAGAAAAGTATTTGTTGTAACACCAAAAGAAAGAGAAAAAACATCAACAGTTATACTATATTTCCATGGAGGATCATATATGGCAGAGGCAACAGACAGACATTGGGAATTTATAGAAAAACTAATCAATGACACAGGAGCAACAGTAATATTTCCAGATTATCCATTAACACCAAAATACAATTATAAAGATGTATTTAACATGGTAACTCCATTATATAAAGAGATAGAAGATAGAATTGATGTAGCTAATCAACTAATTGTAATGGGAGATTCAGCAGGAGGGGGATTAAGTCTAGCATTATTAGAAAAAGTCTCAGAGGAAAATCTACCAATGCCGAAAAAAACAATATTAATCTCGCCTTGGCTTGATGTAAGGCTAAACAATCCAGAAATTGAAAAAGTGCAAGAAAAAGACCCACAATTAAATAAAGATGCTTTGAAATTAGCTGGAATAGCATATGCAGGAGAAGATGGAATTAATAGTTATCTAGTAAATCCAATTGATGGAGATATATCAAAATTAAAAAATATTACAATTTTTATAGGTACATATGACATTTTAAATGCAGATGTTCATGAATTGGCAAAAAGGGCAAAGCAGCAAAATATTAATATTAAAATAAAGGAATATGAAGAAGCAAAGCACATTTGGATAATTGATAATAATAGTGATGAAAAATTAGTTAATCAAGCTTATCAAGATTTATTATCCACAATTAATGAATAAATGGTGGAAATTAATTTAAAAGAAAGGTCCTATTATGAAAGATAATAAAAAAAATAAATTAACATGGAGAAAATTAGACAATTCTGCTAAGATATTTCCATTATCTACTGGTAAAAAATATAGCACTGTATTTAGATTATCTGCTCTACTAAAAGAAGATATAAGACCTCAATTACTACAAAAAGCGGTAATAGATACATTAGAAAAATACAAATCTTTTAAAGTAAGAATGAAAGCAGGTTTTTTTTGGTATTATTTAGAACATAATACAAAAGATCCAATTATAGAAGAAGAAAAAGATTACCCATGTAAATATATTAATCCAAAATCAAATCGAGGTTATTTATTTAAAGTAACCTATTTCAAAAATAAAATTAATATTGATATCTTTCACGCATTGACAGATGGAAACAGTGGTACAACATTTTTCAAAGAAATTGTATATACTTATTTAGAATTAAGCCACCAAGAAGAACTAAATTCAGAAAATAGACAAATCAGAAAAATTGAATATAACACAGAAGATAGTTATATTAAAAATTATGATAAAAAAGCAAAATCAAATGCTTCAGGAAAAAGAGCTTATGAATTAAAAGGTAGAAAAATAAAATTAGGTGCAATTAGTGTGATACATCAAATTATAAATTTAGAACAATTAAAAGAAGAAAGCAAAAAGTATAATGCAACACTTACACAATATTTAACAGCAGTTTTAATGTATGCAATATATCAAGAAAACTATATCAAATATAAAGGAAAAAAGCCCATTAAAATATGTATACCTGTAAATTTAAAAAAATATTTTCCATCAAAAACAATGTCAAACTTTTTCTCTTATATTACGATGGTTGCACAAATGGAAAGAGACAATATTGATACATTTGAGAAAATAATAGACTTTGTAAAAAAAGAATTTGAATATAGTTTAACAGAAGAAGAAATTACAAAAACAATGTCTTCTAATGTAAAATTAGGAAATAATATTTTTATAAAAGCTATCCCATTATTCTTAAAAAAAATATTAGTTAGGATAAGTTATATTGAAATCAGAAAATATACAACAATTACTTATTCTAATATTGGAAGAATTGGTATGATAGGAGACTATAAAAAGTATATAGACTATTTCTTAATGTTAATTGCTCCAGAGCCAGTTGAAAAAATAAAATGCTCAAGCTGTACATTTGAAAATAATATGGTGTTTACTTTTACATCAATTTTAGATAATAACAATATCGAAAAGAAATTTTATGAGTTTTTAACTGAAAAAGGCATTGAAATAAAAATAGAAAGTAATGGTGTTTTAGATGATATATCCCCAGAAACTAAGTAGTAAAAAAGGTAACAAATTAATCAATATTTTGTTGATTTGTTCTATTTTACTAGCATTTATATTAATTATAATAAATAGATTAACAACTCCATCAATTCCATGGGCAGCACTTGCTAATTGTGGTATTATTTATGTGTGGATTACAGTTTTATATTCTATAAAAAAAAGAATAAATATAGCAGGACATGTATTACTTCAAACAATAATAATATCAGCAGTTTTACTATATATAGACAAAGAATTAGGATTTAAAGGATGGTCTATACATATTGCAATTCCAATTGTTTTAATGATTGCAAATCTTACAATGTTAATTTTAACAATTGTAAGTTATAAAAAATATATAAAATATGCTATTTATCAATTAATTATTGTTTTAATTAGCATGATACCAATAGTGTTTATTATAAAAAAAATGATACAGCCTACTATATTAAATATTATCGCAATTGCAATATCTATTATTAATTTAATTATTAGTTTAGCTTTAAGTTATAGAGATGTAAAAGATGTAGTAATAAGAAAGTTTCATATGTGATTTATAAAAGAGGTGGAGCAATGAAACAAAAAGTAATTGAAAAAAGTTTGATAATAAGAAAGGAAACTCCTTTTGATAAAGTAAGACGAGCATTGATTATGATGTTTTTTAGGGAAGAGTATGAGATTGAGAGAAAGCTGGATGAGATTGTGAATTATAAAAGAGTGGATGTTTCTAAGATTGTTATACCAAAGGAGATAAAATTATAATAATATCAATATAAATTAATAAATTTTCAAAAAGCTCGTTCAAGCTAATTTTCAAAGAAATTCTAAATCAATTTTATGGCTCCCTTCCGTGTCAAGCACGAACTCTTTCCATAAAATTGATAAAGAATTTCTAGTTTCAAATTACTTTCAATTCGCTTATTTTTTCAAATTTATTAATTTATATTGATAAATAAAAAATTAAGTATCTTACAACAAATATAGGAAATGGTGATAAAAATGAAAAATATAAAAGATTATAATTTAGAAGAACTAAAAAAAGAAATGCAAGAAATAGGTGAAAAACCCTTTAGAGCTGAACAAATATTTAAATGGCTATATCAAGAAAAAGTAAAAAGTTTTAATGAAATGACAAATCTATCTTTAGAACTTAGAAAAAAATTAGAAGAAAATTATAGCATATGCAATTTCAAAATTATTAAAAAGCAAGAGTCAAAAGATGGAACAATTAAATATCTATTTGATGTATTAGATGGTAATGCAATCGAAACAGTTTTAATGAGTTATCATCATGGATACAGTATTTGTATTTCCTCACAAATTGGATGTAAGATGGGGTGCAAATTTTGTGCTTCAACAGGAATTAATTTTATTAGAAATCTAACAAGTGGAGAAATTGTAGAACAATTATTAGCAGTTGAACAAGATACAGGTGTTAGAATTTCTAATATTGTCTTTATGGGAATAGGAGAACCATTAGATAACTATGAAAATGTAGTAAATAGTATTAGAATTATAAATAATCCAAAAGGATTAAATATCGGAGCTCGTCATATTAGTATATCAACAAGTGGTCTAATTCCTAAAATTTATAAATTATCCGAAGAAAATATTCCATGTACTCTATCAATTTCTCTTCATGCTACAAATAATGAAAAAAGAAGCAATATGATGCCAGTTAATAATACATATCCAATTGAAGAGTTGATACAAGCATGTAAAGATTATATTGCAAAAACAAATAGAAGAATTTCTTTTGAATATGCTTTAGCAAAAGATAATAATGATAATTTAGAAGATGCAAAGGAATTAGTTAAGCTATTAAAAGGAATGTTATGCCATGTAAATTTAATTCCAATTAACAAAATTGAAAATGGTAAGTTTGATAAGAGTTCAAATGAGAATATTATGAAATTTAGAGATTATTTAAATGACCATGGAATAGTTGCAACAATTAGAAGAGAGTTAGGCTCAGATATTGATGCAGCTTGTGGACAATTGAGAAGAAAAAATCTAAAAGAATAATATAAAACTAAAATGTAAGCTTTAGTTGACAAATATCAAGCTAAAAATGGTAGAATTTACAATTAGGCTCTGATATAATTTAATTATAATTATAAATTTATAATTAAATTGAAATTTGAGAGGGTGATACAAATGAAACTAAATGAGAAAATAATTAAGATAAGAAAAGAAAATGGTCTTTCTCAAGAAGAGTTTGGAGACAAAATTAATGTTTCAAGACAAGCAGTATCTAAATGGGAAAACGAAGAAGCAAAACCAGACATAGAAAAAATACAACAAATTGCTAAAAAATTTAGTGTAAGTTATGAGTATTTACTAAATGATGAAATTGAAACTATAGAAAAAGTTGATAAAAGTTCTAATAAAAAAGAACCAAAAAGTAAAACAAAAAGTTTTTTTAAAGTAATTCTTATTATATTTATTATATACTTATTAATATGTATTTATAAATTTATAGTTTTTTATAGGTTTTATACAATAGCAAATAGTTTTTCAGAGAAAAATTATGCGATAATTCAAAATAGCAGTATATACACTAAACCAACACAGGGAGAAGATATAACATTCTATACAACAAAAGTTGGAAATAAAATACTAGAACAATCATATTCTAAATCAAATATTATAAAAGATGAAAACGGAAAAAGCATTCCTTATTCAATAACATATACAGACATTGAAAAAAGAGAAGCTTATGGTTTGTATTATGATAAAGATAAACAAAAATATATGTATAATGACAGAAAAAATGATATGATAAATGATGAAGAAATAGAAGAATTATTTGTAGATAAAAATGATATAAAAGAAAACACTTTAGATAGTATTCCATCAAGCTTTAAAGAAATATTATGGTCTTCTATTAATCCAATGTTTTACTATGTAGATATATTAAATCGTGAAATTAGATTCTATTCAATAACAGATCAAGCATATAGAGCAGTTAAGCTTTCAAAAGACTATTTACTAGAAAGAGTATATATACAAACAAAAGATGGTAAATCAATGGATGTAGTGTACAGTTACGATTATATTCAAGATCATTTTAAAGAAATAGTAAATAGTATTGAAACATATAAAGATAAAATTATATTTGAAAATTAAAAATAAATTATGCAAAAAAGGACATTTACTAAAAGTAAGTGTCCTTTTTCAAAACTATATAAAGGGTTTTACTTTACATAGATGCAATTAAATCATCCATATTGTAAAAACCGGGTTCTTTAGTAAGTAAGAAACGAGCAGCTTTAACAGCCCCATCTGCAAACACCTTACGAGAATATGATGTGTGTTTGATTTCAAGAGTTTCATTCTCACTAAAGAATTGAACAGTGTGCTCGCCAACGATATTTCCGCCACGAATTGATGAAAGACCGATTTCATTTTTTTGTCTTTGTCCTTCACGTCCATAAACAAGGACCTTGCTATTTCCTAATGCCTCGTTGATAGTATCTGCAAGCATCTTGGCAGTTCCGCTAGGTGCATCTTTTTTTCTGTTATGATGAGTTTCACTAATTTCAATATCGCAATCAGAAAGTTGCACAGCCATAGCTTTTAAGATGTTTTTAAACAATGCCACATCAAATGACATGTTAGCTGACTGGAAAACAGGGATTGTTTTTGAAAACGTCTTGAGTGAAGAGATATCACTCTCGCTTAGCCCAGTAGTAGCAACAACAATAGGTATATTATTATTCTTAGCAAATTCTGCTATGCTACGAGTTGCTACTGGTGCAGAAAAGTCAATGACAACATCAGGAAGTAAATCTCCTAAACCAACATACATTTCTTTGTTGTTAGAAAAAACAGGAAAATTTCCTGAACTACTAACCCTATCAAATCCACACATTACCTCCATGTCTTCGCTGGCATTGACAGCAGAACAAACAAGTTCTCCCATTTTGCCATTACAACCAGATACTAAAACTTTTTTCTTTGTCATAATAGTCCTCCTTTTATGATATTAATACAAAATATTACAAACGAATAATAACATATTTTACATATACTTTCAAGAAATTTATATAATAAAATTTTATTTTATATAGATTTATAAGAAACCTTCTGTGTTGTACTATATTGTCTTGAAAAATATGTAAAAAGATAGTATAATATAAGCAATGATAATTTGCACAATTATCCTAATACTGTTTTCAAAAAAGGTTATTTAAAATACTTAAAGGGGGAAACATTATGCAGAAAGTAAAAATATCATTTGGAAATAATAAAAAAATAGTACGGTCGGAGATTGTTGAAAATGGGAATGGAATAGAGTTCTGTATTGTTTCTGGATTTAAGCCAGGAACTAAAGAATTTGAAAAACTATTTCCAATAATTCCTATTGAAGAGATTTCTTTACAAGAAGATTTTATGAAGTACGAGCCTGAAAATTCAACAGAAAAAAGAATAAAAGAAAGCATAAAAGAGGCTAAGGAAATGGAAATGAAAAATTTCCGTAAACCATGTATGGATCCATCTTTTGCAGCTGATGGCGAGACTATTATCTATTGTGCTGGAGAAAAGCCAGCAGTAGGTAAGTCAGAATTTTGGTGGGAAGAAAATGCCAAAAAGTTTATGCCAGAAAAAAACAGCAGAATAATTAATGACTTAGAAAAAGATGTATCTTTAGGGGTATTGATAAGATGTCTTGTAAAGGAAAATCACAATGTAAGAGATGCATGGAAAATTGTGTGTTCTGACAGTGAGGATGATAAATACTCTATTAAAACAGGAAAAAAACATATAGGTGTATGGTGTGATCTTTATGGAGAGATATGGAAAATAGTTAAAAAACGTAACACTTCCATTTTCCTGGGATATGCTGGCTGTGGTTTGCATCAGCGCGCTTTGGCAAGTAATTGTATCCTTGGTCATAATACCTACTATTATGAGGCTGTTGGAGAGATTGTAATTGATGAGTGAAAACAGTATTAAAAATATAGAGATTCTGTAATAGAGTCTCTGTATTTATTTTATATGATATACTTGTTTTTTCATATAAAATGAAATATAATTTAAATAGTTTAATAGACACAATAAATAAAAGGAGAAGAGGAAACACAATGTCATTAAAAGATATAAAATTACCATTTGCAAATAAAATACAAGTATATGCATTTGTAGGACCTTCAGGAACTGGAAAAAGTTATAGAGCACAAATGGTAGCAAGTGAAAGAAACATAAGTTATATTATAGATGATGGATTATTAATAAAAGAAAATGAAGTAATAGCAGGAGAATCTGCAAAAAAAGCACCTACAAAAGTAGGAACAGTAAAACATGCTTTATTTTACGAAGAAGAAGAAAAAGAAATCATTATAAAAGCTTTAAAAAAATATAAACCAGAAAAAATACTAATATTAGGAACATCAGATGGAATGGTACAAAAAATAGCAGCTAATCTAGGTTTACCAGAAATATCAGAAACAATTTATATTACAGATGTAGCAACAGAGCAAGAAATGAAAACAGCAAGAAGAATTAGAGTAACAGAAGGAAAGCATGTTATACCAGTTCCAACTTTTGAAATAAAAAAAGATTTTTCAGGTTATTTATTAGACCCATTACAAATTTTTAAATCAAAAGGAAAAGGACAAAAGCCATATATTTCAGAAAAATCAATAATAAGACCAACATTTAGTTATATGGGAAGATTTACGATATCAGATGTGGTATTTAGACAAATTTTAGAATATTTAGCATGTCAAACACCAGCTATTTATAAAGTTTTAAAGACTCGCGTGGAAAATTATGGAGAAGGAGTAAAACTTTATATGGAAGTAACAATTGTATATGGATACAATGTAGTAACAGGTTTAAATGAATTCAAAGAAAAGTCAAAAAAAGAAATAGAAAAACTAACAGCTATGAATGTAGTAGAATTAAGTGTAGTAGCTAAAAATATTTATGTAGAAGGTCAGGGGGAACAATAATGTCATTTGTAGTAGCAATTGATGGACCAGCAGGTTCAGGAAAAGGAACAATAACAAAACTTGTAAGTGAAAAACTAGGATTAATAAATATTGATACAGGAGCAATGTATAGATGTGTTGCATTAAAAGCACTAAACGAAGGAATTAATCCAAGTGATATAGAAAAAGTAGAAAAAATGTTAGAAGATATATCAATTGAAATAAAAAGAGACGGAAATAATCAAATTGTATTTTTGGATGGTAAAGATGTATCTTATGAGATAAGAACACCAAAAGTAGATGCATGTGTTGCAAAATTTGCAGAATTAGCATGTATTAGAAATAAGATGAAACCACTACAAAGAAAAATGGGAGAAACTCGGAAATATTATAATGGATGGTAGAGATATTGGAACTACAATATTTCCTAATGCAGATGTAAAAATATATTTAGATGCTTCAGCAGAAGAAAGAGCAAAAAGAAGATATAGACAAGATATAGAGGCAGGTATGGATATTACTTATGAAGAAGTATTGAATGAAATAAAAAAGAGAGACATATCAGAAACACAGAGAAAAATATCACCATTAAGACAAGCAGAAGATGCAATATATATTGACTCTAGTAATTTGACAATAGAAGAAGTAGTAAATAGAGTTATTGATATTATTCAAGAGAAAAAGAAAATATAGTTATATTTTGAAAGTTACATGTATTATAATTTATAAAAATCAAAGTTTATTGTTCAAGCTAATTATTGAAGGAATTGTAAAGAATGTATAAAAAAGGAGAGCAAAATGAAAAATTTTTTTAAAACGGTAATAAGGGGAATTGTAAAAGGAGCAATTTATATTTATTGTAAAATAGTATATAGAATGAAGGTAATAGGAAAAGAAAACATTCCTAAAAAGGGACAAATTATAATTTGTGGAAATCATAAAAGTTTTTTAGACCCACCATTAATAGAAGTGACATGTGGAAGATATACTAGATTTTTAGCAAAAGAAGAATTAACAAAAAGTAAATTTTTAGCCTTTTTAGGAAAAGTATTTGATGCAATTTTAGTAAAAAAAGATTCAAAAGAAGTGAAAGCACTAAAAGAATCTTTACAAACTTTAAAAAATGGTGATTGTCTAGCTCTATTTCCAGAGGGAACAAGAAATGGAATAGCAAAAGGAGAAAAAGTAAAAGATGGAGCAGCATTTTTTGCAGTTAGAAGCGGGGCAAAAGTAATACCATGTGGTATAAAAGGTGGAAAAAAAGGCAATTGGAAAGTAACTATTACATACGGGAAGCCTTTAGATTTTAGCCAATATAAAGGTTCAAAAGATAAAGAAGTATTAGATAAAATAACGAATGAGATTATGGAAAACATTTTACAACTTGCAAAATAAAATAATAAAAATTAATAAGTAACCAGAGGATATATCTCTTGGTTATTTTTTGTTTAAAACAGAAATTAATGATAAGCTACGATTTTTGATATGTAACTAAAATGTAACATAAAAGTGTTTACAAATAAAAATGGTAATGTTATAATTTTAGTGTATAAAAAGGTAAACATAAGAATAAAGGAGAAATATTTATGAAACTAAAGAATAAAAAATTCCTAATTTTTATAATTTTATTAGTAATTTTAGTAGTTATTTTTTGTTCACTAATAATATATAAAAATATAGATTATATAACTACAAATATAATAAATTTAAAAAATGAAACTGAACAGGAAACTATAAGTATAAATGTAGAAATAAAAAGTATACAAAGCAATATAAATAAGTGTCTTATAACTTTTAATTCTAATGATGAAAGTGAAAAAATAAAAAGTATACAATACCCAGGAGAAGAAAATAATGTAATAAATATTAATAATGGAGAAGGAAAACAAAAAGTAGCAATAGATTATGATATAGAAACTGGAAAAGAGGATAGTACATTTAAAGTTACGACAACAAGTGGACAAGTAATAGAAAAAAGAACAGGATATACAATTCATTATGATGTAAATTCAGAAGATGCAAATATAAATAATAGAACTAAAAGTGAAATTATAAATAGAAACGCAAAAATAGATGAGATACCAACAAGAGATGGATATACATTTTATGGTTGGTCAAAAAAAGATAATTTAATAGTATCTGAATATGAAAGAATATATACATATCAAAAAGGAGATGAAGATATAACATTATATGCAGTATGGAGAAAGAATACAGATAATATAACAACGGCTAATAGCTTAATTGAAGCAGCAGAAGCAATATCTGAAACTTGTCAAGTAAGTTTAAATATAAATAATGTAACTTATGATACTGATACAATAGTATATAACAGAGCTCTAGTTTTAGATGGAAATTCAGAAGTAGAAGGCTCAATTTTAAATAATAAGGTATATGAATTTGGAAATAAATATACAGATGTAGCAAGAGAAAATGCAAAAAATATGGTAATATTAAAAGTTAATGGAGACTTAACCATAGAGGAAGGAGTTACATTAAAAACATGTGCAAGTGAAAATGGATATGGAGGACCAAAAGGATTATTCATATATTGTACAGGAACTATAACAAACTATGGAACAATAAGTATGACAGCTAGAGGAGCATATGCTCAAGGACAAAATGTATATTTATTTAAAAACGCTAATGGAATTTATGAATGTGTACCTGATGTTGGAGGAACTGGAGGAGCTTCTATAAATGCTGGAAAAATTAGTACAGGTGGAGCTCATGTAAATGGTAATAATGGAGAAAATGTAAATAAAAATTCAAGAAAAACTGGTGGTGGCGGAAGTGGTAAAGCATTTTCATATACATGGTATAATTACGCTGATGTTATAACTGGAAAAGGTGGAAATGGAACCTCATATTCTGGAGGCTCTGGAGGTGGATCAACTAATGCAGAATGGTCACAAATAAGCAGAGATGCAAGTTCAGAAGGAGGAATAGGAGGAACCTCTTTTACTTATACTTCTGGAGCTTCAATTTATGGTGGAGTAGGAAATCCCGGAGGACTTTCAGGAGGACGAGCTGTATCACCGACAAAGGGAATGAATGGAACAGGAGGACTTTTAATAATTTCAGCAAATTCAATAAATAATACAGGAAAAATAGAAGCTAATGGAGTAGGAAATGGAAGACATGATGCAGGAGGATCATCAGGAGGAGGATCAATCAATATTTTCTATAAAGAAGAATTTACTAATACAGATGAAAATAATATTACAGCAACAGGAGGAATTTCTACAAATGATGCAACATATGGAAAAGCAGGAGACGGAGG